>CAZMFY010000070.1:0-10159 GCA_964565635.1 uncultured Oscillospiraceae bacterium | reverse complement strand
CCTTCAGACCGGCATACCTTTTCTTGCTGCCGTTCTTGGCACCGAGCAGGTAGGCTGAGTGATCTGCGATGGAATCCTCAATCGACGGATACTTCCTGAAGTCGGCAGTGATCGTGGTGTACGATCCATCCCCGTTCTGTTCCTTTGTCTTCTTGGTGTAGACGCTCTTGCCATCCCACACAGAGCCAGACCATGTATTGCCGGACAGGGACTTCTTCATTCCGAAGCAGTTATTTGCTTTCTGCGCCAGCTCTGATTTACCATAGCCGGATTCCAGAATAAACTGGGCAAGGGAAACGGAAGCAAGGATGCCGGACTTTTTCATGTCGGCGGTGAAGAGAGATCCGACCTTCTTGATGACATCAGCGTCCGACAGGTTTTTCAGGCTTGTTGCCTTCAGGCCTGAAGCAGCGGAACTGCTGAGCTGCTTGGTGACCTCAGTGGCCAGCTTACCCAGCCTGCTGTAGAGCCAGTTGCCCGGGCAGGACTTGTTGGCAAACCAGCGGTGTACCGTCAGGATCATTTCATCAGACTTCGGCACATAGTTCAGCGCCTTGCTCTTATTGCTGATCCAGATCAGCTTCTTCTTACTGTTCCTCTTGCAGATGTCCACGCAGAGCTTGACCAGCGTCGCATAGACCTTGCTGTTCATCGTGTATGGTTCCTTGGTATCGGAAGCGCACTCGATCGTCACGGCTCTCTGGTCATTGGCATTAGAGGAGGAGCACCATGAACGGTTCTTCTCCTCAACGTAAAGCCCGACGCGGCCATCCTTATCGATGCCGTAATTGCTGGAGGCCTGCGTGGATGTCTTTGCAAACCAGCTTCCGAGGCCTTCTGCGGTACACTGGCCAACGACACAGTGGGGTGTAATGCGGTCGATGGCATGGGTTCTCTTTCCGGAGTGATTCGGAGAGAGCTTCTTGTAAACGACCAGCTTGCTGTTTGTATATCCCATTACTGATCACCATCCTTTCCGGCGCGGTCATGCAGCTGCTCCAGTACAACCTTGAGCTTCTCCGGGATCGGCAGGCCAAGGTGACCGGCATTTTCCAGAAGGCTCACACCCTCATTGGAGAGGTAGAAGAAGATAACGGCAGTACGCAGGATTCCGATCTGTCCGATTACCTGAACATCGATGATGTTGGCAATGCCGACGAGTAAAAAAATGAGCACTTTTCTGCAGATGCCCTTGAATCCCACGTTACTGGATAGTCTCTTGTCGGCGATAGCGCACATGATGCCAGTCAGGTAATCGACGATAACGAATGCTATAAGTGCATAAAGCAAGCCATCACATCCTCCCAAGTAGTAACCAATCCATCCGCCGAGTCCTGTGAACACGGCCTGAATCATTAACCAAAATTCCTTCATAACAAATTCCTCCTTTGACACTAAGGTAGTTTCCACTCATCTTTTGTCGGCGGTCTCTTTGGCTCGTTTGAATGCATCACGAGCAAAAACAAAAGAGCCCATCCCAGCGGTATGCCGAGCAGGACTCCTGCGAGCAAAAATATAGCTGATAGCAATTGAAACTCCTCCCTCCTATAAAGCTGCTGTAGCAATATACGTAACATACAAAATGGCTTTGATCTTTGCTGCACTTGATGAGTTGTTATTTCTGATCTGAAACTCTGCAGTACTGGCATCCTTGATCTTTGCTGCCAGCACCACGCAGTTTGCTACGTTCGCACCGCTGGACGATGCGTTATCAAGGTCAAAGCCCCGAATCGCGATTGGTGTGTATCCGGTCTTTGCGATGGAGAACGTAAACGATGTAGTCGACGACTTTGCAATGGACTTATTGTCTGCGGAGAGCGTCGCCTGAGCAAAAAGCGCATTTGCGCCGGACATGTACTTGCCGGAAGGAGCAAAACTGCCATTTGAATTTATACGGACATAGCCGCTCTGCGTATTCGTTTCCGATTCGTAGTTCTCATTTGAAATGTAGCTAAACCAGAGATTTTCGCCATAGGTTGCCATAGCCCAGTCTCCAAGCTGTGTCAGAACATCAAGGAACGGGTACATAGAGGTGTTTAGTATTTTCCCGATCTTCCTTATTGCCGCATAGTCTCTCTGAAATACCCATCCACAGTTATTGGGATTACCCATTACCTCTACGCAGCCATCTTCATCGATCGTAACCAGCCGCACATTGGATGCTACTGACGGAAAGGCAATATATTTGTTGGTGCCATCGTAAAACTCCACCCTGAAGTCGTATGCATCATCTCCGAGAGCAGATAGTGTAAGGGAAGTAGTCCCGGAATTACCCGAGAGGGTTTCCGTCGCTTCAGCCGAAGAAGGATAGGCAGATTCTGAAGCCAGCTTCTTATACACAGAAAGCGTTCTGGTTGCTGTCGATGCACCAGTCAGCCAAGTTGCGGTGATCGTAACATCCTCGCCATCTTCATCAACTGCTCCATTGTATGTTCGAACCGCAGATACCGTGTAGGTGACTGAGGATGGCTGTCTTACCCACGTCCCCGTTTTTTCTGAGGCAAGCAGTGCTCTGAAAGCGGCATCTGAATTGATGACCAGTCCGTTGGTATTGTTTACTGCGCTATAGAATCCTGATCCAAGGAAAGATGTTCCGGAGCTTCCGTCGAGCGTTGATGTATCGAAATTTGCTCCAAATGTAATCGATGTCAGAAGTGTGCATCCCGAAAAGAGATACGACATATTCTTTACTTTTGCTGTGTTAAAGGTCGATAGATTCAGCGACGTAAGCGAAGTGCATCCATCAAACATCCAGCTCATATCGGTTGCGTTGCTCGTATTAAAGGTTCCCTGAAATGTGATGCTGGCCATATTTGAGCAGCCATAAAACATATGTGCTGTCGAATACTCATTTGTATAGCCGCCCATGAGGGCTTCCTGTGTTCCAACAATAACTCCAGATGCAATCACGCAGGACTTGATATCCTTTACGTGTCCACTCCACGGCCAGTTGTTGCCCATGATTCCGGTAAGCCACGGTGCATGAAGCGTCCCAGCTCCAATGGTCAGCACCCCGGCATCTGATATAGTCCATGAACAGGTTCCACATGTTCCACTTGCTATTGCCATTACTTCCTCCTTCCTATGACGAGCTTCCCATCACCTGCGACCCTGATAGAAAAACCGCCGATGTAATAGGAGCCGTTCACTTCCATGTTCTCAGTTAAGATTTTGCCCGGTGTCAGATAAGTGTAGACCGTGTCGCCATAGGCAAATGCTGTCTCATCTGAGGTGATTCTCTGATGCCATTCTTCGGGTTTTCCGATAACCACATTTTCTCCGAAACTTGCAAGCACATCGCTGCCGTTACGGATATCCACTGAATCATTATCAACCAGAACGTTTCTCCCGGATGGATTCGAAGGTGTCTGGGATGAGCTGCTTCTCATATCCGCCACCATGATCCCAGAGGAATCCGCAGACATGAAATTCGTTGCTGTCTTCTTCGCATTCTGCGCCTCGTTATATGCGAGCTTGGCGGCTTCGTAACTGGAAGATAAAGACGGTGTGGTATATTCGAATGTGCCATCTGTATAGACCGTGCGCTCTACGATATACAGATACTTAGTATCTCCGGCTGTATAGCTCGGCTCCATAGTGCTCCACGGACTTGGCGGTGGCGAGGCCGTCGGCTTTGATGGAGCAGACGTACCGGACTTCAGCTGGTAGTACCATGTCACGCTCTGGATGTCTCTGACCGCCGTGAGCGTGATGGTATCTGTTGCTTTTGCCATAATGCCTCCTCCTTAGTTTAGTTCTGCTGTAATAATCGCTTTGTTTGATACATCGCCTGCACTGATTGTCAGTGTGTTGTTTGCAGTCCCAGAAACCTTGCTTGCAGGTGCTGCCGTTCCATCAATCTTCCAGCTAATCGTTCCAAGAGCAGTGAGGGCGGAGCCTGTGACTTCAGCGCCAGCCTTATATACATGCGCTGTAATAACTGTCGCGATATCCGAATTTTTAAATATCGTACCAGCGCTGGATGTAAGTGCCATTGTGATTGCGTCATCACCCTTGGCTCCGGTATCGCCCTTGGTGCCGTGTGCCGACACAGAGTAGCTGACACTGTTGGAGCCAGAGGTGTAAACGATCGTTGTTCTTGTCCAGAGATACTGTCCCTGTGCTGTCGTTGCCACTGGTGTATTCGACCACGTTCCAGTCGGAGCAGTAGTGGCGCTGGTGCCGACCTGATAAGCAATAGTCGTGGAAGAAATGCCGCGTCCGGCACTTCCGGTCTCACCCTGATCACCCTTGGAGCCGTGGGCAGAGACAGAGTAGCTGATGGTATTAGAGCCCGATGTATAAGCAATGGTCGTCCTCGTCCAGAGATACTGACCTTCTGCTGTCGTTGCTACAGGACTTGAAGACCATGTTCCGGTTGGGGGTGTGGTCGCACTCGTACCAACCTGATATGCAATCGTCGTTGATGAGATGCCACGTCCGGCAGCACCGGTTTCTCCTGTTGCACCTGTCTTTGCGATGGCAAAGGAAAACACCTTATTGACCGTCACATCTCCGTCCAGAACAACAGGAATGGTCACTACACCACCTGCGGTAACGCTTGTGGTTACGGTGATTGTCAGTGTTTTCGTGTTTGAAGCGTAGGAGACGTTCACTCCGGATGGCTTCGTGATTCCTGATGTATTTACGGTGACGGTAGGTTCCTCATCACCACGGAGCGCCTGTATGACCGTTGTGGTGCTCTGTTCTGTTGCAATCTTGCCGTCCTTGTCACCGGCAAAGGTAAATGAATCATTTGTCAGATTGACAGAATATCCATCGGTAAGATCGACGACTGTCATTTGATCTGCTGCTTTTACTGCCATGTTGTTTCTCCTCTCAGTAATTTAATTCACATTGAAATGTAACCTTGGTATCTACCTTGTCAGGCGTCAGCGTCAGGGTGAAGCCGTCGTCGCTGATCATGCTGTCTGTACTTACAATGACATGAAAAGAATCCTCGTCGATTTGTTTCCACAGCCACTGAAGGTAAGCTCCTGCACCGAAGACCTGACGCATCCGGGCAGCATTGGTGATGGTTTCACCGGCTTTGATAATGTTTACCGTGAGCACGGTCGATACCGCACTGTTTTTGAAAACGTTGCCTCTTGAGGAATCTATCCGAAGGAGCACCGCGTCCTCGCCGTTGTTCAGCGAGACCGTATGATCGCCAACTGTGATCTCAGCTCCATCTGATGTTTGCCGGGTGCTGATATCAAGATTCGTCAGAATATCCGACAGGCTTTTATCGCCGAGGATCGTGACCTTGCTGCCGCCGATATTGATCGCATCTGGGATACCGTCATTATTGCTGTCGTAGAAGATGATATAGGCATCCTCACCGCCGATATACTGTGGCCTTGTAGATGAAAACCGGATCGACTCACCGAAGGCTGCCACCAGATTCCCCGACGCGTCGTAGACCTTCATTCCGTCAGAGGCGAGCAGGATCTTATAGCTCTGATTGTCGTTTGTCACCCATAGCCCGGCGTTCGTCAGCGCAAGATGGCTCGCCACATAATTCGATACAGCCTCATCAACAGAGGTCAGCTCATAGTAGCCCTGAGCGGACGGGTTTCCCTGCGGATTTATCACAATGTTGTAGCTGTCACCTTGTCTCGTGAAGTAGTACTTACCGGGAATGACCTCAAGATCATCCGTAAGCGCATAGCTTCCGTGCTCGGAGATCCAGACAAGAGTCCCGACCACATCCTCAACGACCGAAAGCTGGGATAGGGCACCGTTTGCCGCTCTGTTTGCGGATCTGGCCGAGCTTGCCGCATCTTCTGCAGCATCCTCAGCCTCGACGGCCTTTTCATGTGCTCGCTGGGCAGAGACTTCCGCCCTGTCCGCTGCAACTTTTGCACGCTCAGCTTCCTTTTCGGAGGCTTCTGCGATTTTCACTGCTTCAACTGCCGTATCCCTCGCCCGGAATGCTTCAGTATTGTCAGTTGGTGGGGAGGAGGCGTTTCCGGTAAGCCAAGCTCTGCCGCCGCTCACTCTGACCTGTACCATATCGCCGGGAGAAGCATTCATAGTCAAACGGACAGGTGTTTCATCAACACCGCCCGGGATATGTACCCATGCGGTATCTCCCTCCACACGCACGACCTCTGCCTGCGTATCATAGGGTGAGGTGCCTTTCTTATTTGCTGAACTGATGAGCCTGACCATTTCCTTGCTCATGCTTTTGCTCATACCATTTTGACCTCCTCGCTTGTTTTCGCTCCGTAACCAAGCTCAATCGTCTGTGATGTCACCTGAAACAGTCCATTGAGACCTTGCTTTGGATATCGGAGCCTGATTACATCGCCGACCAGAACGTCCGGGTGGTAGCGTCGCTCATAGGCAGCGGTCATGGAAATGCTCTGGAGTTCCTTAAGCCTTCGCAGGGCATACTCCGAAATACTCTCGCCGGTATTAAAGTCGCAGGACGTTTCTTCAGCCCACACCTCACGGCCACGGTTTACTGTAGAAAGAGGACTGTCCGGGGAGTCATCCCTTGCGACCGCTGAGAGATCATCCTGCACAGCCCTGAAGACATTCGGACAGGAATACCAGTCATAGTCGATCGTGATGGTTGGCTCAATGACGTCCTGCTCGATTGGATCAAATTCAGCAAGCTGCGTGGCCTGCTCCGGGCAGATTTCTATAGTTCCGTCGCCAGCGATGCGTATCCGCCAGCCGATCACGGCGAGAACCTTCTCGGCCATTGACAGATGGCTTTCACCGTCCTCAGCGATGATCGACTTCTGGATGCCCGGCGATGCTCCGTTTACGAAAACTGGTGCAGGGGAGACAGAGAGCAGCTCCTTGACTGCTGCTGCACCGTCTGTGCCTGCCGGGACGTAGTAGCCGCGATCGAGGAGCACATCATCTGCGGCCTTTAGGACGGAGTAGCACTCCAGCGTATTGGTTTCAAAATACCCGTCGATATCCCTCGATGGGCTTGTCGCAAGGCCAGTAAAAAGCGGCTCATGAGAAGCCGCTCCATTCTGGTGTGCATCAAGGTAGACCCTGATATATTGTTCCTTGCCGTGCTCGTATGACTTACATTCGATGTCGGCAGATTCCTTCAGGCCATCCTCTGACCTGCTGATGCTGCCTCCTGTAATTTCAATCCTTTCTTTTTCTCTCCAGCTTACCGGATCAATGATGTATGCATAATAGCTTGCGCTATAGCCGTTGTTCCATTTCATAGCCTCAGACCTCCTCGCTGATCCACTCTGCATAGGTCAGGCCGTCCAGCTCTTCCGGATCAACACGTGTGACCGACAGGCTGTACTCAGCGCGGATCGTGCTGGCATCATAGCGCCTGTCCTCGCTGACCTGAATGTCACATTTGAAGCTCGAACCATCGACTGTCCGGATATGACAAATGCCCGGATAGGCTGCGAGCCTTCGGAACTTTCTCATGGTGTCCTGATCCTTAATGGTTATGGTGGAGCCCTTTAAGGATGCCGTTCTGCCGACTGCCTTATTCCAGTCACCGGTAACAGAGCCTCCGAGATACCGTGTTTCCTTGAAGTCCTTCTCCCATGTGTTTGAGTGAGTGACATCGTAAATAAACTCGATTTGCTCACCTTCAAAGTCAATCAGTGAGTGGATGATGTTCAGCGAATCCCCGTCCTCAGCCGTGATGTCCAGCCAAGCGATCTCATTTTCCGCAGTGATATAATCGCCATCCGCAGTACGGTAAACGATGCGGTGACCACCAAATTCACCGATGGCAGGGTAGGGATCAACATAGGTCACGCCGAAGGCTCCTCCGGATACGATAAGCTCCGGCCTGTCAGCAGAGAGCCGGTAGATATCACAAGTGTCTCCCTCCGCAAATCCCTCCGGCGCGATTGGTGTGATGAAGGCCACCGTCCCGGATATGGCAGCAGTTCCTTCCGGGATTACTGCCTGATGTGACCAGTGAACTTCAAAGTCGATGCTTTCCGTGCTGCTCTGGCCGAGGCTGTCCTGTACGGTTGCCACCAGTCGGTATGGAGCTCCGTCATCAAGGCTTCCAATCAGATCTTCACGCCTGATCGTGATAGGAGCTTCACCCGTCTGTGAGAAGAGCAGGATGGTCTCGCCCTCAAAGCCGTTGAAGTCCTGTTCATCCGGTCTGTCCATGCGATAGTCCTCAGCCCGTTCAATGACGAGTGTTGTTGTGCCGCCTGTGCCTGCTCCGGTTATAGTCGCTGTAAGCGGCAGCGCCGTAAGCGACATCACGGTTCGGGCATTATCATCGACGACAATTTCCTGACCGATAAGGCTTGTGCCTTCGATAACAGCAGTCAGTTCTTCAGCGATGATGACAGGCACCGGATCAGACCATTCATCAGACACGCGACCGGAGCCGGAGACAACTCTGACACAAAGATAGTGTGTCTCACCAGAAGCCCAGCCGAGCTCCGCAGCATACAGCGTGATATGCTGCGCGGTCTGCGTGCTGGCGATGATATCGCCATAGCTGACACCTTCACCGGTGATCTCCGCCTCACAGATTTCTGCATAGGCCTGCCCGGTTCCGTCTCCGGAAACATACGACCAGAAGGCGGACAGGCTGCCATCGGCAGTGATCACGCCCTTGGATAGTGTCAATGTCGGCACGCTCGGAGCGGAGGAGAGGTCGATCATGGCAGGTGCTGACCATGCGCCATAGATACCATTGTCGCCGTAGCCTTTTACGAGCCTTACGCGGAAGTACCAGCGCTTGCCGGTTTCAAGACCTGACACGTTCCATTCACCGGCATGGGTGTTTTTGATCGTATAGGTTTCCGGCTCAGAAGTGCTTTCCCATGCATCCTCATGGTCAGCCCACGAGATGACTGCACTCTGTGCTTCACGCCAAGTCCAGTCCCAGACCACCTTTACGGTGCCGCTTATGGCTGTTGCATTGGCAGACACATTCCCCGGAGCATGCGGTACCTGACCGCCTTGCCAGACGGGAGCATCCGACTTCATGCGCGGCGTGACCGTATATGAGTCGACGCCATCTGCTCTTGTGACACTGGTATAGCTTCCGATGCAGGCATAGACACCAAACTCATAGGAATCCTCCGAAGACCAGTCCGGACATTGCACAGCGACCTGTGTCTGTCCGGCAGGAATGATGCCGACCGTGGCTGCTTTGTCCGGCTCAGATCCAGTTCTGAAGAGAACTACGAGGAACGATCCCGGTACATCTGAGAGGTTATTTGCCGTGACTGTTGCCCGAAAGGTGGTATCATCTGTTTGCACATCTGTGATCTCTGGATCTTTCAGTGAACCTGTGCTCGCAAGCACCCATTCGGAATAGGTCGTTTGATACAGGTGGGTAGAACTTACCCGTACAAACAGGCACTCATCCTTCGCAAGATTCTGGCTAATGAAGGCTGATGCAGCGCCGCCAGCACCGGCCATTGTCCCGATCGTACCATCAGCGCTCCCGTTATATGTCAGGTTATCTTCCGGCACCTTAATGGCATATTCTGCCGTTGTGGAGTCGACCGGGAATGCATTATTCTTTGTCTGTGACCACGTGACCTTCACCTGCATGCCGCCAGCCTGATGGGTGACGTTTGCCTTGACATTCGAAGCAGCATAAGGCGCGGAGTAAACACGGCAGGAGTAGCGCCATTCGCTGACCCCAGCAGCACCACGCGAGCGCACCCGGAACCATCTGGTATGGGAGCCGGACGCAATCGTGGCTGCTGATTCCGTATAGGTTTTGCTTCCGCTTGCCCCTCCTGTAGCAGACGTCCAGCCCTTGTCTCCGCCATAGTCATAGTTTTCGACCAGCTTAGTCTGATATTCCACATCCGTGAACACCTTGTGAGTGTTGGAGGTATCGACGCTCCAGTTGAAGGTGCACTGGTTATAGTTGCTTTCATTCGGCGTGACAGTCACGCTTGGCTTTGCCGGGAGTTGGATAGCAAAGCTTTGTGCTACCCAGTCCGACCATTTCTCATTCTTTGATATTCCCCGTACCCGGAACTTAAACTCTGTGATCTTCGGCTTGCCGGAGTAGGGGAAGTAGCTTGACAGTGACAGGGACACCGACCTGCTGGTTACAGCTTTGCCGATGTTGACTGCGGTTGTCCATTTGTCTGACTTTCCGGCACGGTTGATCAGATAGGAAAACTGCTGCTTGTCACTGTATGATTCGCCTTTCTTCCAAGAGCAG
>CAZMFY010000069.1:0-10210 GCA_964565635.1 uncultured Oscillospiraceae bacterium | reverse complement strand
CAAATCCACCAGAGAAAGGAATATACTCTTTTGGATTTATACTATATGAAATGAACAAGGTTTTAGCGATTTTAAATCATAAGAAGAAACAGGAAATAGCAACACAAGCAATAGATAAAAGTAAATTCTTAGACTATGGGATAACAGAAGTAAGTAATAAGGATAAAATGAAACAAAGAGAAGTAAAAATAGACACTAGCATATTTGACTAATGTATTAAGGGGTGATTAAATGATACACATAATTAATAACCCTACAAGTGAACGTTCATTACTTAGTTTATGTCTTAATGATGCAGATTTATTAGTAGAGGTTGAGGGGAATGAAGTTTTCTCACAACACTTTACTATACCTGTTCATAGACATATATTTACTGCAATGATGTATTTATACTCAAAGGGGACAAAGCCTTCGCCAACAGTTATATTAGAAGTTATAACAGATAAAAAGGCAAAGGAAGAGATTGAAAATTTTGGTGGGTTAGGTTACATAGAAGATATATCTTTAATGAACATAGATAGAAGTAACCTTAAAATATTTTGTGATAAGATAAAGCAAACGTATGCAAGAAAAGAATTATATGACGTATGCGAAAGTGCTAAAAACTTTATGCTATCAGAAGAGAGCGAAACTCTAAACCCAAGTGAATTAGTGGGTAAGATAGAAAATAAAGTAACAGAAATAGCAAATAGTGCAATAAATGAAACATCAGTATATAAAATGGGTACTGATTTAGAAAGAAGATTAGAAGAAAGAGCTAAAAGACCTACATTAGTAGCAGGACTTCAAGTTGGTTGGACTGTTTTTGATAGAGTTACAAATGGTGGTCAAGCAGGTGATCTAATCATAGTATGTGCTAGAGCTAAGATGGGTAAGTCGGTAGTATTATCTACTTGGGCTAAAAACTTTGCAATAAGAGATGGTTTACCTGTCTTATACATAGATACAGAAATGACAAGTGAAGAACAAGAAGATAGAATTACTTCAATGCTTACTGGAATACCAGTAAAGGAAATAGTAACTGGATTATTCGCAGTTGATACAGAATATGGAACTAAAGAAGAAAAGATTAAGAAAATAAAGGAGGCAGTTCAATTAATAAAGAACTCGCCATACTATCATATATATATGCCTAATTTTAGTGCAGAAAAAGTTACAGCTCTTGCAAAACAGTATAAATCAAAATATAATATACAAGCATTATTCTTTGATTATATAAAAGTACCTGCAAGTCAAGGTAGTTCTTTACAACAAATTAAAGAATACCAAGCGTTAGGATTTTTCACATCAACACTAAAAGATATAGCAGGTGTTTTAAAAATACCTGTTTATAGTGCAGTACAAGAAAATAGAAACGATGAAAAAGGGATTGAAAAAGGTGCAGGTAATGTAGCAGGGTCAGATAGGATATTACAACTTGCAACTAAATTAATGTTTTTATATGCAAAAACAGAAGAACAAATTGCTAGAGATAGTGTATTATTAGGTAATAGACAAATAAAAATAGCTTATCAACGTAATGGGGAAAGTGATGTAGCTCCTATAAATCTGCAATTTGACAATCAAACAGTAACTATAAAAGAAGTATAAAAAAGGAAAATAAAGGAGAATATAAAAATGAGAGAAATAATAAAAATAAGCATGGATTTAGACATAGATGAAGTTAAGGGAAAAGTTAGGCTAGGAATTCAACAAGGAATAGCTAATGATATAGAGGAACTATTAACAAAAGACGAATTTAAAGAAGTTAAGAAAAGTTTAGATGATATATCTGAAGTAATATCTGAGGCAGTAAAAAGAGATATAACTGAAACTATTGAGAAACAAGAAGAAGAGTTTAAAAAAGAAATAAATGACATTGATGAAAAGATACAAAATTGTGAGAACTTAGATGATTTACTAAAACTAGCATTAAAATTTTTGACAGAAGATAAATAGGAGGTAACTTATGGACGCAGTAAGTGTAATTAAAAAAAATATGGATGTAGAGCACATATTAAATTATTATGGTATAGACTTCAAAGAGTTTGGTGGGTATATACGTTGTGCTTGTCCAATACATAAAGGAGATAACCCTACTGCGTTTGTAGTTAATGAGGACTTTTTGTGGGCTTGTCATACAGATGCTAATTGTGGAGTAGGTGATGTTTTTACATTTATAGAAAAAATGGAAGATATGACCTTTCCACAAGCAGTAGAAAAGGCAGCTCAAATACTACAAATAGACATAAACAATCTCATCATAGCAGAACGCAAAAATGACTATTTAAAAGAAATAGAAAAATTTATGAGGTATATCAAATCAAAGAAAAAGGTTAAAAAAAATATACAAGAATACATTCCAAAAGCAGAAGCAACATCTGTAAGAAAGTTTAGAGACTTTAAGGAAGAAACACTAAGACACTTTGATTTGACATACACAAAGAAAATAGACCTGGAAAAAAAAGATGGAGGTACGTTTAGTTTGTATAACAGACTAATAATACCTATATATATAAATGATGTAAGGATAGGTGTATCTTTACGTAAAGTAAAAGGAACTGATAACCCAAAATGGTTTCATGCTCCACATACATTAGAAACTGGAAGTATATTATATAATATAGATGCCTGTAAACTATATGATGAAATAATTGTATGTGAAGGTATGTTTGATGTTTGGAAGTGGTACGAAGCAGGGTTTGAAAACGTAGTATGTACGTTTGGTGCACATCTAACAGAAGAACAATATAGAATTATACTTAGAAGTGGAAAAGATGTTATATGGAGTTTTGATGGTGATGAGGCAGGTATTCAAGCAACTAAAAAAGCAATAGATATGTTACGTTATAAAGCTAATCAATGGATTGTAAAAATGCCAGATGGATTAGACCCAGGTAGTTGTGAAATACAAGAACTTCAAAGATTATATGAAAAAAGGGAGAAAATATTTTAGTGGAAAATAAAATAAGAAAATACGATAGTATAATAAAAGAATTAAGAGCTATATATGTAGCTAAAAATAATGATTATGGAAGCAGTGTTACAGACACTTATAATAAATTTGGTGATGTTAGCTTTATGGTTAGAATAACTGATAAGATAAATAGAGCTACAACACTTCTTTCTAAAAACAATAGACAAGTACAAGATGAGAAACTTGAAGATACTATAAAAGATATGATAAATTACGGTATTCTTTGGCTAATAGAAAGAGAAGAAAACGTTGAAAATATTGGGTAAAAATGGTAAAATTATTTTAACGTAACATACTTAGGAGGTAAGAGATGAATACTATGTGGTTTTTATCAGAAGAGAGAAACCTATTAATATGTGGGTTTAATAAAATAACAAAAAATAATGGAAATAAAGAATTGTGGGTTAAAGAAGTTGATGGAGCTTCAAGAAAAGTTGCCGTAGGGGAAGAGGCAGACAGACTTGAAGAAGCTATGCTAAAAATAGTATGGACAAACTATCCTGCAATAATAACAAATGGAAGTGGAAAATTCGCAACTAACATAAACATACAAGAACAAGAAGTAGAGTAATCTACTTCTTTTTAAATAAATATCAAAACAATTAAGGAGATAGGATAATATGTTAAAAAGGGTAAAAAAGATAATATCATTGGGGCTTATAACTGCTTTAAGTATATGTATGATAGGGTGTACTAACTCAAATCAAGAAAATGATGTTAAGAGGGTAGCCTTGATACTCTCTACTGGTGGTGTGAACGACCAAAGTTTTAATCAGTCTGCCTGGGAAGGGGCTTTAAAAGCTCAACAAGAACTAGGTATAGAGGTGTCTTATTTGGAGTCTAGCAGTGATACAGATTACGTACAAAATATAGAGACTGCCATAGACCAAGAAAACGATTTAATTGTTGGTGTAGGTTTTCAGCTAGGTGATGCTATAAAGGATGCAGCTAAAGCATATCCAGAACAACAATTTGTAACAATAGACAGTGAGTATGAAGAAAACTTAGATAATCTAAGAGCAATTACGTTTGATGAAGAAGGGGCAGGTTATTTAACAGGTTTAATAGCAGGTAAAATGACCAAGACAAACGTTGTCTCTTGGATTGGTGGACTTGCAATACCTTCATGTGAGAATTTTTATATAGGGTATGAAAAAGGTGTAAAAGAGTCTAATCCAAATGCAAAAGTATTAAAGCAATTTACAAATTCATTTACTGATGCAGCAAAAGGAAAAGTTGTAGCAGAACAAATGATAAATAACAACTCAGATATAATATTTATGGCGTGTGGAGGTGGCAACACAGGCGTACTAGAAGCAGTTAAAGAAAATAACAACGTATATGCAATAGGTGTTGATATGCCAAGTAGTTATTTAGCCCCAGAACGCGTATTAACTTCGGCACTAAAGAACGTAGGAATGGGGCTAACCCTAACTATAAAAGACTTTTTAAACGGAGAGCTTACAAGTGGTGAGGTAAAATACGGAGTAAACAATGGTGGAGTTGGATTTGAAAAAACAGATTTAATACCAACAAGTATACTAGAATATGTTGAAAACAAGATGAAATAAAATTTAGGGGACTAAAATGAAAAAAATATATAAAAGGTTTCCAATAAAAGAATGGCAAAACTACTGTGAAGAATGTTGTATGTTTTGTGATTTAATTGAAAACTGTAATGAAGGATGTATCATTGAAGAAATAACTTGTAATCAATGTTTATATAGTAGAGAGGATTAATAAAATGAGAAATGAAGTTGTCAAAGGTTTTGGACACTTACACGTACATACAGAGTATTCAACACTTGATGGTATGAGTAAAGTAAAGGAATTAATATCAAGGGTAAAAGAACTTAAACAGGAATTTATAGCAATAACAGACCACGCATCTATGGGAGGTCATTATGAGTTTGAAAAAGAATGTAATGCACAAGGAATAAAACCTATACTTGGATGTGAGTTTTATATGAGTAAAGGCGATAATGCTTGTAAAGAGGACCAGGGTTATCACATCATAGCATTTGCTAAAAACCAAGAAGGTTTACAAAACTTATATAAACTACAAGCTAGGGCATATAAAGAAAACTTTTATAGAAAACCTCATATAAATTTTAAAATGCTATCAGAGTTAAAAGAAGGGCTTATAATAAGCTCTGCTTGTATAGGTGGAGTAATTGGTCAATTAACACTTGATAACCCTTTACAAGCTAAAATAGAAGCTAAAAAGTATAAAGATGAGTTTGGGGATGATTTCTATTTAGAAATACAACCAAATGATATACCAGACCAATGGATAATGAATAAAGAAGTTATGAAAATAGCAAAGGAACTTGATATTAAGTTAATAGCTACAAATGACATACATTATGTACGTAAGGAAGATGCTAAAATACATGAAGTCTTACTTGCTCTACAAGTTGGTCAAAAAATGAATAATGAAAAGAGATTTAAGTTTCCAACCAATGACTATTGGTGTAAATCAACAGAAGAAATGATGGGGACATTTGTGGGGTATAATGTTGATGAAAAAGAACAAATAATAGGGGCAATACTTAACACATCAGAAATAGCAAACAAATGTAATGCAAAAGTTATCAAAGGTAATTTCTTACCACACTACCCACACTTAAATGGAATGAATGAAGATGATTATTTAGCAGAAAAAACTTGGGAAGGATTTGAGAAAAAATATCCTAAAGATTACCCAAATAGAGGACAAATAAGAAAAGACATATTAAATGAGCTTCAAGTAATAAAAGAAACTGGATATTCTGGTTATTTTATAAATGTTGCAGATTATATTGTTGATGCGAGAAAAAATGGAGTCTTAGTAGGAGATGGTAGAGGCTCTGGTGCAGGAAGTAAAGTAGTTTATTGTATGGATATAACAAATGTAGACCCTGTTCCATATAATTTACTATTTGAACGTTTCTTAGCACATGGTAGAGTGCCAGACTTAGACGTTGACTTTTCGGACCAAGAACACGTATTTAAACACTTACAAAGTTTACATGGAATGGACAATGTAGCACGTATAAGAGCTTATGGAACACTTTCTTGTAGAAACGTAGTTAGAAAGATATTAAGTGCTTTTGATTATAGTCAAAAAGATATTGCGATAATAAGTGGTTATATACCTAAAAGATTAGATGTAACAGTTAATGAAGCATACAATGAGTCTAAGGATTTTGCAAACTTTATAGATAATAATGAATTTATAGGTGCTTGTATAAAAAGACTAGAAGGTGTTATATCTCACGAGTCTAAACACGCAGGAGGGTTTGTAGTTTATAACAACTTAAATGCTCTTACTCCATGTGCATATGAAAATGACCATGCAGGAAATAGAACTATACCTGTTGTTCAATTTGATAAGAAAGAAATAGAAGGTTGTGGTTTTTATAAAATGGACGTATTAGGTCTTGAAAACTTAACAACAGTTAGATATGCACTTGATATGATTAAAGAAAATGAAGGTATAGATATAGACCTAGATAGCATAGATTTTGAAGATAAAGAAGTTTACGAAATGCTTTGTGAAGGAGATGTAAGTGGAGTATTCCAATTAGCAAATCAAGGAGCTATGATAATGGAACAAAAACCACGTGCATTTGAGGACCTAATTGCAATAAATGCTTTAATTAGACCTGGAGTTGGTGATTTTAATGAGTATATTGCCAGACGTAAAGGTAAAAGATTTGAAATACACCCAGATAGAGCTTGGTATATGAAAGATACTGTTGGGCTTATGACCTACCAGGAACAATTTTTACTTGATTGTAAAACGTATGCAGGGTGGGATATAGCCTTTGCAGACAATAATATAAGAAAGAACAAGGACATTAAAAATGACGATAATATTCGTAATAAGTTTATTAACGATAGTATTTCTCGTGGATATAATAGAGATTTCATTGAGAAGATTTGGGAAGAAATAGAAGATGCAGTTAGTGGAGGATATTCATTTAATAAATCACACTCTACTTCATATGGAGTATTATCATATAAAACTGCGTGGTTAAAGTGTAAGTACCCTACATATTGGTACGCATCATTACTTAATTCTGAAATAACAGACCAGTCAAAAGTAGAGTCATTAATAGCAGAATGTAAGAAAAAGAATATAAAAATACTTCCACCAGATATAAACAAAGGAAGTTATAAATTTGAAGGTACTAAAGAAGGAATTAGAATACCTATAAATTATTTAAAAGGAATTGGCGAAGATGTTGTCAAATATATACAAAAGGAGCTTGTTCCAATACAAAGTTTTGAAGATATGCTTGATAGGGGAATTAAAAAGTATATAAAGAAAAACGTTGTAATAGCTATGGTTAAAGCAGGTATATTCGATTTTGAAAATGAAAATAGGGAACATTTTATATGGATATACAATATGCGTAACCGTAAAAAAACTGATATTAAAAATGGAGTAGAATGTGAACATTTACCATATGATGAAAAAATAAAACTTCAATGGGAAAGAGATGTGTATGGAATGTACTTATCTAAACATCCTTTAGAAAACTATAACGTAAGAAGTATAACAGATTATACAGATGATATGGTTGCTATACAAGTTATAGAAGTTACAGACCTACGTGAACATATGCAGAAAAATGGTAAAATGATGTGTTTTATGACAGGTTCTAATCAACATGGAGCTTTAAAATGTTTAATATTTGCTAATACATGGGAGTCTAGCGATATTAAAGAAAAAGCTAAGATAGGAAATATACTACTTGCTAAAGGGAAGCGTAGTGGAAATGACCTAATAATAAATGATTTAGAATTAATGGAAATATAAACTTAAAAATGGGGAGTAAAATAATGACTAATTGTAAAGAGTGTGGAAAAGAATTTAAGCAAAGATTTAATAGGGAGGTCTTTTGTTCAGTTAAATGTTATGCAGACAATAGGAAAAATCCATTGGTAAAGTTAAAATGTCCAACTTGTGGTGAAACTTTTTATAAGAAAAGCTATCACATAAAAGAAGGTAAAACATATTTTTGTTCAAGACAATGTAGTTCAAGCAGTAGAAAATTATACTTTGAAGAAGTAAGAGCTTGTCTATACTGTGGGGAAGAATTTACAGTAATTAGCAAGTCTAAAAAAAGATACTGTTGTTGTGATTGTGCAGCTAAAGGCAGATCAATAGAAAAAAGAGAAAGAGAATTTAAAGAATTAGAAAAAGAATTTAATATATTCAAAGAGAGGGTTTAAAATGAGTAATTGTATAAATTGTGATACAAGTTTAAATTGGGAAAATAAAACCCTATGTGTTAAATGTGGGGTTGAAATATGCGAAGATTGTTCTATAAAAAATAAATTTAAGTGTGATAAATGCTCTGATAAAGCTAAAATAAAGATACCAGATGTTATACGCAGGTCAAGTATAGAAGATTATAAATCTTGTCCTTATTACTTTAAATTACACGTAATAGATGGTAATGAGCCAGAACAAAATATTTTAGCTAGATTAGGAAGTGATTTACACGATTTATATGAGCATATACAAAGAGGTGATGTAGATGTTAATGACATCAAATCACAATCTGATTGGATAATAACAAATATATTAGAAGATTACCCAGATGCAGATGAGGATAGACTTTGGGATAGGACAAATATATGTAATGATAGCTTTATAAACTTACTTCCAAACTTAAATAATAAAGCAATAGCATTTGAAGAACGTATAAACTTCCCTATTGGAGAAGGTATACCAAAGGTTACAATAGCTTATGATAGGCTAGAAGAAGATGAAAATGGAGATTTACATATAGTTGACTGGAAAACTGGTAAAGTTATGAGTGGTAAAAAACTTACAACAGATTTACAACCAGCTTTATACTTAAAAGCAGTTGAATATCAGTATGGAAAAATGCCAAAAAGTTTTAAATTAATATATTTAAGTGATGTGGATAAGCAAGGAAAGTATAAAGAACGAACATTTACGTCAATAGATGGAAATAAGTTCGTGTGTAAGGTCGGAAATAAGGAATATATACAAGATATATCAGAACAAATTAAAGTGGTCCAAAAGTTATTCTCTCAAATCAAACAAGGTAAGTTTTCTATACCTCAAAAACCAGATTACTTTAAGTGTAAAATGTGTAGTTTTAAAGATAAAGGGCTTTGTTCTGGTAACGATACTCAAAACTGGATAAACATTAATGAAGAAAGACAAAAATACGGTTGGTAGAAGGTAAAATTATGCAATTAAAATTAACGGATAGAGAAGTAAAATTAATTAAGGAAGAGTTTTATAGTGGGGAAAAACAATCACACATAGCTAAGAAATATGGAGTGACACAAAGTCACGTAGCCAACATAATAGGAGGTAGAAAAAGAGTGAAACCAAATAAATATAAATCAAACGGAATAACCAAAATTAACATAGTTAAAGGTGATGGATATATGAGTATTGAAATAGATGGTCATAATGAAGATAACATTACTTGTGCAGGGATAAGTGCCATAATACAAACTTGCGAATTAGGTCTTAAAGCATTGGCAGAAAGTGGTAAAAATGTTATAATAAAAGAGATACATGAGGGATAATTTATAATATTGGAGGAATAGTATGAGGTCATTTTTTACATTAGATGAATTAAATACAATGAGACATCTACAACAAAATTTAGATATAAAGGTTAGGGATAATAACAACATATCACAAGACGAGTCTTTAATACTTGAAAAATTCTTAGCAATAAAAACTGAATTATTTGAATTTGCAAATGAAGTAGAGAGTTTTAAGTATTGGAAAAAGAATAAAGGCAAATCAAACCAATTAGAAGAGGCTTGTGATGTACTTCACTTTGTACTTAGTATAGCAATAGAAACTGATGTTGAATTAGTTGAATGTGGACAACCAGATAATTATGACCCAGATAAATATGATACAAATGAGTTATTTGGAATAATGGATTGTATGATAAGTGATATGTACATTGAAAAAGATTGGACAGAGCTTAATTCATTCTTATTAATATTAGGGGTTGCAGTTAATAAGTGTGGATATGACATAGAAGAGTTATATAAAAGTTATATAAGCAAAAATAAAGTTAATCATAATAGACAAGATACTAATTATTAATAAACATAAAAAGACCCTAAAAACGCCTTTTAAATGCGTCAGAAGGGTCTTTAAAAAAAATATTTAATAAATATAACACAAACCAGTTCAATAATTGAAAAGGCAATTAATATTATACAATACAATGTGCATTTTTTCAATAAAAAAAACCC
>CAZMFY010000068.1:0-10359 GCA_964565635.1 uncultured Oscillospiraceae bacterium | reverse complement strand
AACAGACAGATGCTGCGCGAATCCTTTCTGCAGGGCTGGCGGTTTATCGCCCGCCCGGTGATCTCCGTTCAGAGCCTGGCCCACGGAAATTCGGAGGAAGGGGTCCCGGTGGAGCTGCCCCACGACGCGATGATCCATGAAGCCCGCTCCGCGGAGGCACCGTCGAAAAACCAGAGCGGGTTTTATCCCGGCGGCACCTATTGCTATGTGAAAAGCTTCCAGGTCCCGGAGGCGTGGCGGGGCGGCCAGGTGATGTTGGAGTTTGAGGGAGTGTACAAAAACAGCGCCGTGTATGTGAACGGGGCGCCGGCCGGCGGCTGCGAAAACGGATATACGGAGTTCCTGACGGATCTGACCCCCTGGCTGCGCTGGGGGGAGAAGAACGAAATCCGCGTGATGGTCAACAACCAGGGCCAGCCCTCCAGCCGCTGGTACAGCGGCAGCGGCATCTACCGGGGAGCCAGCCTGCTGCGCTCTTCCCGGACGCAGATCAGTCCCTCCGGCGTCCGGATCCGGACGGCGTGGGCGGACGGGGAGGCGGCCTGCCTCACGGCGGCGCTTCCCCTGCGGAACCTGGACGCGGAGGCGGCCCGGTTCCGCTGCGTCACGGAGATCCGGGACGCGGAGGGCCGGATTGTCTGCCGGGACGAGCTGCCCATGGCCATGGAAGCCGGATCGGAGGAAACCCTGCGGCGCTCCCTGCAGATTCATGAGCCCCGGATGTGGAGCCCGGATACGCCGTATCTGTACAGCTGGAGCGTGACGCTTCAGGACGGGGAGCGGACCCTGGATCAGGAAACCGGCGCCTTCGGCGTCCGGACCCTGGCCGCTGACGGAAGGCGGGGGCTGCTGATCAACGGCAGGCCGGTGAAGCTCCGGGGCGCCTGCATCCATCACGACAACGGCATCCTGGGGGCCTGCGCCTTTCCGGAGGCGGAGGCCCGTCGGGTCCGGATTCTGAAGGAGGCCGGCTTCAACTGCATCCGCAGCGCCCACAACCCCATGTCCCGGGCGATGCTGGAGGCCTGCGACCGGCAGGGCATGCTGGTGATGGATGAATACAGCGACATGTGGTCCGTGCCCAAGAACGCCTTTGACGACGCCGGGAGCTTCCGGAGGACCTGGAAGGCGGACCTGGAGGCGCTGGTGCGCAAGGATTACAACCACCCCAGCGTGATCCTGTACTGCCTGGGCAACGAGATCCCGGAGGCTTCCTCGGAATACGGGGCCCGGATGTGCCGGCGGATGGACAGCTATATCAAGGAGCTGGACGACACGCGGCTGACGGTGAACGCGGTCAGCATCATGCTGTCCTGCAGCCACCTTTTCCGGCCGGTCCTGAAGGAAATCCTAGGAGACCGGATGCCGGTGACCGGGAGCGGGCAGCCGGGCCAGGGAGGCATGGACGCCACCTCCGCCGCCAACCTGATGGCCAGCATCATGAACGGACCCCTGGGGGACGCGCTGAACGCCCATCCGAAAATCACGGAGGCGCTGACGCCCTACAAGGACGCGACGGACATCACCGGGCTGAACTACGCCCCGTCCAGGTACGCGCTGGAAGGGGAGCTGAATCCGGACCGGCTGTTGCTGGGCACGGAGGACTATCCCTCGGATATTCCCCGGCTGTGGGGGCTGGTGGAGAAATATTCCCATGTGATCGGGGACATGACCTGGACCGGCTGGGACTATATCGGCGAGGCGGGGATCGGGATCTATTACTACGACGGCACGGTGAACTTCACCCCCCACTGGCCGGACCGGCTGGCCTATATCGGGGACATCAACATCCTGGGAACCCGCCGGCCGGTGAGCTACTGGCGGGAGATCGTCTACGGGCTGCGGAAGGAGCCCTATATCGCGGTGGGCCGCATGGAGCATCGGGGGCAGAAGGCCGGCCGGACCGCCTGGATGGTGGAAAATCGGATCGCCTCCTGGACCTGGCATGGCTTTGAAGGACAGGAGGCGGAGGTGGCGGTTTTCTCCGACGCGGAGGAGGTGGAGCTGATCCTGAACGGAAAGAGCCTCGGAAGGCAGCCGGCGGGCCGGGAGAACCAGTTCAAAGCGATTTTCTCCGTGGCATGGGAGCCGGGAGAACTGACCGCCTTTGCGATCCGGAACGGGGAGCGGGCGGAGACATTCAGCCTGGAGACCGCGGAGGAACGGGTGGCACCCGTTCCGGAATGCGGCGGGGAAATCTGCGCCGCCCCCGGGGAGATGCTGCTGATTCCGGTGACGATGAAGGATGAACGGGGCCGGGAAAACCTGCAGGCAAGGCGGAAAATCACGGTCCATGTGGAAGGAAACGCGACGCTGGCCGCCTTCGGGTCCGCAGCGCCCTCTGGAACTGAATCCTATGACGATGCGACCTGGGAGACCTTTGACGGCCAGGTGATGGCGGCGGTCCGGGTCGGGACGGAAGAACAGCCGGCGGAAATCATCTTCTCCATGGAGGATGGGACTTCATCCCGGATCATGGTGAAGGCGGAGCATAAAAATTAACACTTTGACGACTGAGAAAACGCCGGCCGGCTGGCATAAAGCAGGATAACTCCGGAGAAAGGCTTTTCCGCGGCCGGAATGAAAAAGAGTACCGCATGAATGCGCGGTACTCTTTTCATGCGGTCGGAACAGGCGGGATCCGGGGCGAAGAAACGGAAACAGCGTAAATGATGGAAGCCGATGGTCCGGCGGAAAGGAATCCGGGCCGGTTCCTCCGTTTTCGGATGGAACTCCCCGGAAAACAGAAAAAACGTGCTATTCAGGAATAATCATGATAGAATAAACTGAAAGTTGGACTTTTTATGTCTGAAACCTGAGACGTGTGGGAAAAGCAACAGACAAGCAGGGAAAGCGAAAAACCGAACGGATCTGAGAAAAGGAGAAAGCAGCATGAAAAAACTTGGTTTCGGGCTGATGCGCATGCCCACCCTGGATCCCAACAACCCTGCCAGGGTGGACCTGGAGCAGGTCAAAAAGATGGTGGACCTTTTCATGGAAAAGGGATTCACCTACTTTGATACCGCCTGGCTTTATCACCGCTTCGAAAGTGAAAACGTGGCCAGGGAGGTCCTGGTGAACCGCTATCCCCGGGAAAGCTTTACCCTGGCTACCAAGCTGCACAGCGGATTCTTCCATTCCCTGGAGGAGCGGGACACGGTTTTCAACGAGCAGCTGCGCAAAACCGGCGCAGGCTATTTTGACTACTATCTGCTGCACGGGATCGAGGAGGGCTGCTATCCCCACTTTGAGAAATACGACTGCTTCAGCTGGCTGCTGGAGAAGAAGCGGCAGGGGCTGGTGCGCCATGCCGGATTCTCCTTCCACGGCGGGCCGGAGTTGCTGGACGAAATCCTGACGAAGCATCCGGAGATGGAATTCGTGCAGCTGCAGATCAACTATCTGGACTGGGACAGCGAATGGATCCGCTCCCGGGAGGTGTATGAGACGGCGGTGAAGCACGGGAAGCCTGTCATCGTGATGGAGCCGGTGAAGGGCGGAACCCTGGCCAAGGTGCCGGAGGAGGCGGAGAAGCTGATGCGGGAAAAAGAGCCGGGGCTTTCCGCAGCCTCCTGGGCGATCCGTTTTGCCGCATCCCTGGAGAACGTGATGGTGGTGCTGTCCGGGATGAGCAGCCTGGAACAGATGGAGGACAACCTGAGCTACATGGAGGACTTCAGACCTCTGACGGCGGAGGAAACCGAGCTGACCCGGCAGGTGGCGGAGATCATCAAAAAGCAGATCGCCGTGCCCTGCACCGGATGCTCCTACTGCACGGAAGGATGCCCGATGAAGATCGCCATTCCCTGGTACTTCTCGCTGTACAACGAGGATATGCGGGAGGATATGGAGCATAAGGGCTGGACCATCAACTTCACCAATTATGACAAGCTGACGGAGCAGTTCGGCCGGGCGGGGGATTGCATCGGCTGCGGCCAGTGCGAGAGCGCGTGCCCCCAGCATCTGCCCATCATCGAGAAGCTGAAGGACGTTTCGGCGCACTTCGATCGCTGAGGCTGTTTGATACATCGCGGGCTGAGCGGAGCACTCCGCGGCCCTTCGAAGGGAGAGTGGCAGATGGAACTGATAAGCCAGAAAATGCGGAAGCTGGCGCCGGAGCTGGATCCGCTGCGGATCGGGACCGGATGGAAGCCGGAGGATCTGGCCAAACCGCAGATTCTGATTGAGAGCACCTTCGGGGACAGCCATCCGGGCAGCGGGCATCTGGACCGGCTCGGAGAGGCGGTCCGGGAAGGCGTCCGGGAGGCGGGCGGATTCGGGGCCCGGTATTTCTGCACCGACATCTGCGACGGGGAAAGCCAGGGAACGGACGGGATCAATTTCAGCCTGGTCAGCCGTGAGATGATCGCGGGGATGATTGAAATCCACGCCAGCGCCACGCCTTTCGACGGCGGCGTGTTCATCGCCAGCTGCGACAAAGGGCTGCCGGGGAACCTGATGGGAATGGGCCGGGTGGATATCCCGTCCCTGGTGGTTCCGGGCGGCACGATGTGCGCAGGGCCGGAGCTGCTGACGCTGGAGCAGCTGGGGATGTACAGCGCGAAATACGAGCGGGGAGAGATTGACGAGGAGAAGCTGAACTGGGCAAAGCAGAACGCCTGCCCTGGGTGCGGCGCCTGCAGCTTTATCGGAACGGCTTCCACAATGCAGATCCTCGCCGAGGCCCTGGGGCTGGCGTTGCCCGGGAGCGCCCTGCTGCCGGCGGAGGGACCGGAGATCCTGGAATACGCCCGCCGGGCGGGAAAACGGGCAGTTCAGCTGGCGCTGGAGGGGATCCGGCCTTCGGAGCTGATCAGCATGGACAGCGTGGAGAACGCGATCCTGGTGCATGCGGCCATCTCCGGCAGCACCAACGCGCTGCTGCATCTCCCGGCCATCTGCCATGAGTACGGGATTGAAATCGACGGGGATACCTTCGACCGGATTCACCGGAATGCCCGGTATCTGCTGGATATCCGGCCGGCGGGAAGGTGGCCTGCGGAATTCTTCCGCTACGCCGGCGGCGTTCCCGCCATCATGGAGGAGCTGCGGGGGCAGCTCCGGCTTGACGCGAAGACCGTGACGGGGAAGACCCTGGGCGAGAACCTGGAGGATCTGCGAAACGGTGACTATTACGCGCGGTGTGCGGAGCAGCTGGCGCGGGCGAAGGAAAAATATCACCTGCAGATCCGGCGGGAGGATATCATCCGCCCCTTCGATCAGGCGATCGGAACCCGGGGAAGCATCGCCGTTCTGAAAGGAAACCTGGCACCGGGCGGGGCGGTGATCAAGCACACCGCCTGCCCGAAGGAAATGTTCCATGCCGTGCTGCGGGCCCGGCCCTTCGACAGCGAGGAGGAATGCCTGGAGGCGGTGCTGCACCACCGGGTGGAGAAGGGGGACGCGGTGCTGATCCGCTATGAGGGCCCGAAGGGCAGCGGCATGCCGGAGATGTTCTACACCAGCGAGGCCATCAGCTCGGATCCGGAGCTGGGACGGTCCATCGCGCTGATTACCGACGGCCGTTTCTCCGGGGCCTCCACCGGCCCGGTGATCGGCCACTGCAGCCCGGAGGCCCAGTCCGGCGGCCCCATCGCCCTGGTGGAGGAGGGGGATCTGATCGAGATCGATGTGGAGCAAAGAAAGCTGGACATCGTCGGGATCGCCGGGGAGCGGAAAACCCCGGAGGAGGTGGAGCAGATTCTCGCGGAGCGCCGTGCCAGGTGGCGGCCCCGGGAAGCGAAATACAAGAAGGGAGTCCTGCGGCTCTTCAGCCTACACGCGGCGGAGCCGATGAAGGGGGCATACCTGGAATACTGAAAAAACCGTCAGGCATTGCGATACAACGCCTGGCGGTTTTTATTCTTGCTCGGAAACGACTTGAGAAGATCCTCCTGAAATGAGGAAGGGTGTTATTCCACGATGAGACCGTCGACGCCGGTCAGGGCTTCCACGCTCAGCCGCAGGGAAGCGGGAGCACCCTCCGGAAGAACAACGGTGAGATCCGAGCAGCCGGTGAAGGCATCCGGAGCCAGGCTGGTCACCGAGGCGGGAATCTCCACCAGACGCAGGGAGATGCTGCCGGCGAAGGCTTTGCTGCCGATGCGGGTGACGCCGTCCGGAATCAGAATCCGGGAGGCGCTGGAGCCGGCGAAAGCCTCGCTTCCGATTTCCTTCATGGAGGCGGGCAGGGTCAGGGCTTCCGGCAGGCTGTCACCCAGGGTGACGGTGGCGCTGGCACTCAGGGATCCGACGGTGACAGTGAAGGTGGTGGTCTGCCAGACGTATGCCTTCAGTACATCGCAGAATTCCCGGTCCATCTCTTCAGGCGTAATGGCATTATAAATATCATAGAGCAGGGGGAGCCGCACATCGTTCAGGATGCCGTACACACGGAGAGAGACCCAGTCAGGGGAGGCCAGTGTGGAGCGGCTGGGCACCAGCTGCAGGCTGTCCACATCTTCCTCACGGGTTACCTGAATCTCCAAAGTCCGGACAACATAGCCTCCAAGACCTGTGTCCATGACGACGGTCACAGGATTGCTGCGTTTGGTCAGCACGCTGGTTGATATATAGCAGGTTCTTCCTGACCCGGAGTAATTGCACTCCCACTGATTGCTGTTGTAACTACCGCTCTGCGCATCCTGAGCCTGAACAGCGATGCTGTACATGCCCACTTCGGGAATTGAAATCGGAAGATATGCATAGGAGGAAGTACCGCCGATCAGCAGCATCTTTTCCGGCACGGCGAAGCCAGAAACGGTTTTCACGCTGCGGAAAACGACGGTCCGGGTGGCAGAGGGATGCTCCCGCACGGAAAAAGTGCAGGTGGTTTCGCCGCTCTTTATGAAGGTGACCTTGTAACCATCTACACGGACCATGCCCGGGTCAGCAAAGGTGAAATCCAGGTTCAGGGACTGTGAAAGAGTCTGGGGTTCAGCGGCAGCCAGCTTTCGGATATCGAAGGTGTACCCCGGCATCACGGCGAAGCCGGTCAGGGGATTTTCATCCGGGCCAAGGTCCCTGTTGCTGAAGTATTCCACTTTGGGGAAGGAAGCAAACAGGTAAGTTTCCTTCAGCGGGTTTTTTTGGTTGATTACGATGGAGGAGGCACTGATTGTATCATCGCCTTCCAGGTAGATCACCTTCAACTGCCAGTTGCTTTCTGTCCAGGTATCCGCCGGACAATTGTGCCAGGTATATACTGTGGTCAGATAGCTGCTGAACGCATCGCTGCCGATAGTTTCCAGATTCCTGCCGAGACAGACCACCGCGAACCGGCCGGCATTGAAGGCTTCGCTCCCGATGGCTTTCAGGGAGTCTGGCAGCACAAGCGAGGCCAGCGGATCATCGTAGAATGCTCTCTCGCCGATGGTTTCAAGCCCTTCGCTGAGCCGGACATCCTCGAGAGATCTGCAGCTGAAGAAGGCATACCGGCTGATTTCTGTCAGCCCATCACCAATGGAGACACTCTTCAGGGAGGAACAGACCTCAAAAGCCCATTCACCAAGGGTTTCCAGGCTGTCCGGCAGGACGATGGATTCCAATGCCAGACACCGGGCAAAGGCATTGTGTCCGATACTGGTCAATCCCTCGTTCAGCGGGGCGGATTTCAGGGCGACACAGTCGGCGAATGCGTAGTCGCCGATGCTGATGAGACTGCCCGACATGGATACTGTTTCCAAAGCGGAGCAGGCGGCAAAGGCATCGTTGCCGATGGTTTCCAGCGCAGCGCCGAGAGAGATGCTCTTCAGAGAAGAGCACTTATAAAATGCATAGTTGCCAATCTCTGTGATATTGTCCGGCAGAGACAGGGCAGTCAGCGCGGTACAGCCACGGAAAGCATACGGAGGAACAGAACTCAGCGAACCGGGCAGGCTGACTTCCTCCAGGCCGGTGCAGCCATCAAAGGCGTAGGAATCCATTCCGATTACGCTGTCAGGCAGGTCTGCTTTTTTCAGCGCGGCGTTTTCCTGCAGGCCGAGATGATAGGCCTCGATATATTCCATGGAGCTGGCTGCGATCCATTCGGTGCCGGCAGCCGGACTGACTTCCGAGATGCCCTCTGCAGCGCCGACCAGGCAAAGACGGGAGGCATCACCTTTGGTGAACCAGGCGTAAAACAGCCCGTCTTGAAGGATCGGCCGGGAAGGAGAAACAGTTCTGGCAGTCTGACTCTGAAGATTCGCGTGAATCACAGTATTGAAGGGGAAGGCAGAGTAGCCGAAGCTGGTGATATGGTCTGGCAGGGTGACTTCGGCGAGCCCGGTGCAGCCGGAGAAAGCGTCGCTTGATATGGAGACCAGGCTTTGGGGAAGCGTGAGGGAGGTCATGGAGGGGCAGGCGCGGAAAGCGCTGCTGCTGATGTACTGGACGCCTTCCGGAATCACCACGGCTGTTTGATCTGTATCCGTTTTGACAAGCGTCAGCCGTTTGTTTCCGGAAACAGTTTCATATTTCATCTGGGATTTCGAAACATCATCATAGAAGCTCATGGCGCTCATCGCCAGCGGGGAGCCCACAGGGGCATGCAGCCGGGATTTTCCGGAGTAAATGGTGTTCTGGCCGGCAATGCAGTTCTCCGGCAGATACAGATCCAGGAACGGGGCGTCGGAGGTCGGGATATAGAACGCGTTCGCTCCGACGGTTTCCACACCGCCCAGACCTGTGACGGAGGCCAGCGCGCTGCAGCTCATGAACGCGCTTTTTCCGATGGACTTTACGCTGTCCGGAATATGGATCGCGGGCAGGGTGCTGCAGCTTTGGAAGGCAGACTCACCGATGGATTCCAGGGCTTCCGGCAGCGTGACGGAGGCCAGGGACGAGCAGGAATAGAAGGCACGGTCCGGCAGGACGGTGACGCCGGAGGGAATGGAGACGGCTGTCAGGGCGGAGCAGTTCTGGAAAGCGCTCTCACCGATCAGCTTCAGCTGTGCGTTCAGGGTGACGGAAGTCAGGGAGGTGTTATCCTGGAAGGCATAGGAGCTGATTTCCGTTGTGGGGTCCGGCAGCACGATTCCCGTCATGTCAGCGCTGCCTTTGATCAGCCGCAGGCCGGTTTCCCGGCCCTCCTCGTCAAAGAGCCAGCGCCATCTGCTGCCAGCCGGGTCATAGAATTCCTTGGAGGCTGATACAGTACGGGCGGTTACGGTTTCCACGCCGCAGATGAAATTGGCGGAACTGCTTACAAACTCCACAACATTGTCCGGCAGCGCCACCGTCGCGCCATAGGGGAAAGCGTAGCTCTGGATTTTGGTCACGGTGGAGGGGAGATGGAATTCCGCTGAGGCGGAACAGGAGTAGAAGCCATGATAAGGAATGAGGGTTACACCCTCGGGAATATGATATGCCGTCAGAACGGTATCTCTGGCGGAGACCTGGATGTCCTCGCCGTTCCGGACATAATTCATGGCGCCGTCCGAAACAGAAAAGCTGCGGAGATCCGCGAGGTTCAGGGCGCAGCCTTCCTCGAGGGTCATGTAGTTATTCTCCCAAAGCATCCGCATGCTGCCGCAGACGACCCGGATGCCGGAAACGAGGCAGGAGGGATTGGGGATATCCGCGCCGTCCGCCAGTACGATGGTGCAGCCCTCGCAGCCAATCGTGGAGCCATAGTTGCTTGAAGCAACTGTGCCGTGCACGGTCAGCATCAGGTTCGGACAATTCTGAAACACAAAATCGATGTAGAGTTCTCCGGTGGAAGCAATGTCCACAGTCTCCAGTGCGGTGCATCCGGAAAAGGCGTAACTGCCGAAATTGGTTACGGTTTCGGGAATCTGCACAGAGCGCAGGGAGGCATAATTTCTAAAAGCATCGCTGGCAATGAGGATTGTTCCGTCCGGAATCCGGAGAGAAACCGCGTCAGGGTTGTTTCCGACCACATAATTGACATTGCTTCTGCAGAGAAGGAAATCGCCCCAGGCAGCCGTTTGGGTGCCCGGCAGGGAGTCCCAGATATCCTTTTCCTCCGCTGTAAGGCTCCATTGGGCTGCCGCGGTTTTCACCAGCGTGGCCTTTCCGGGAAGAAGGACGGTATCGCCGATCCGGAATTTAGAGGTCATGCCGGAAGGAAAAACGCTGTCTACCGTCTCAACGGTCAGGGCCGGAACGTCGCTGGCGATGGAAAAAGCGGAGCTGCCGGAAATGAATACTTTCTCCAGCGATGTGCAGCCGCGAAAGAAAGTATAGTTAGGCTGCGAACCCCAGCTTCGGCAGGTTCGCAAGGGTCAGCCCCGAGCAGCCGGAGAAGGCCGTGTCTGCAACAAAGGTGCAGGAGGGAAGATCAATGCTGGTCAGAGAGACGCAGTTTGAGAAGGCCTCTGTGTTCAAGGAAGTGCACAAGGGCAGGTTCAGATCTGC
>CAZMFY010000067.1:0-10664 GCA_964565635.1 uncultured Oscillospiraceae bacterium | reverse complement strand
CTCTGTGCGACCCCATAGATAGCAGCGCACTAGGCTCCTCTGTCCCTGGGATTCTCCGGGCAAGAACACTGGGGTAGGTTGCCAATTCCTTCTCCAATGCATGAAAGTGAAAAGTGAAAGTGAATCGTTCAGTCGTGCCCATATAAAAGCGAAAATAATGTTGAAAACTTAATAAACATCGAAGCAGATATTACAAACGGAATTACTGGTGTTGAAGATGAATCTGTTGATGTTGTGCTGATGGTTAATGTGTTCCATGGTTTTAAAGCATCAAGGACTATTGATGACGCTATTGAAGAGCTTAAAAGAATAATCAAAAAAGACGGCAAGATAGCGATTATGGATTATAAGGCATGGGATGTTCCAAATGGTCCTCCAACACCTGTAAGGAGTTCTCCTGATGAATTGGAAGAATTCTTCAACAGCCATGATCTTAAAAAAGTTTATCTGAATGAAGAGATTGGTGAAGATATTCCTGAAGGCAAATCTCATTATCTTATAATGTTTCAAAAAAATTAATCTGGTGTGAAAATGGGACACAAACATCATGGAAAGTCAAGTGCAAAGTTTTTAGATTCTGATGAAATCCTAGCTGAACTTAACCTCAAAGGTGATGAAAGCTTTTTGGATGCAGGTTGTGGTGATGGATTTATATCAATTAAAGCAGTTGAAAAATATCTCCCTGAAGGAACAGTCTATGCTGTAGATATCTTTGATGAATCCATTAAACAATTGGATGAGTATAAGCAGGAAAACAATATTGAAAACTTAATCAATATTGAAGCGGACTTAACCGAAGGTGTTCCAATTGATGATGGATTGATTGATGTTATTTTCATGCTTAATGTGTTTCACGGGTTTACCTCTGAGAATAGAGGTGATGTAATTAATGAACTTATTAGATTAACTAAAGATGATGGTAAAATTGCCATAATGGATTTCAAAGTATTTGACATGCCTGTGGGACCACCAACAGAAATTAGAATTCCTTCCTCTGAAGTGGAGGACATATTTAAAGGTCACAACCTTAAGAAGGTTTACTTAAATGATGAAATCGGTGCTGAGTTTAATGAAGGCAAATCCCATTATTTGATAATATTTGAAAAGGAGTAATTTTAAATGATTTTTGCAGCAATATTGGCAGGGGGAATTGGTTCTAGGATGGGAGGAACAGACACTCCTAAGCAATTTTTAGATTTGGGCAGGCCGGTGTTCAGAAAGACCCGGCAGCCGTTGACGCGAGCCTGACGCAGCGCAGGCGCGACGGAAGCGGGCAGCTGGCGGCTGTCATCAAACAGGGTTCCGTCAATATCAAAAAACAGAAGCTTCGGCAAAAGAGGAGACTCCTTTCGGGCAGATACAGAACGCGGCTGTATGCCGAAAATCTTTCATCATTATAACAAAGCTGCAAAGACTTTGACAACTGTACAGATTTCCTGCGGCATGCTATACTTGCCCCGTTCATCACCGGGAGAGGAGCGGTCGGAATGCCGGTCAGGAATATTGGTATATTTGCCCATGTGGACGCCGGAAAAACAACGCTGTCCGAGCAGCTGCTGCTCCGATCGGGGGCAATCCGGCAGGCCGGAAGCGTGGATCTCGGCACTGCGCATACGGATGATCTGCCGGTGGAAAGAAGGAGAGGCATCTCAGTCAAAGCCACCTGCGTCAGCCTGAACTGGCGGGGCGACCGGCTGCAGCTGATTGACACCCCCGGACATACAGACTTTTCAGCGGAAATTGAGCGGTCCTTCTGGGCGCTGGACGCAGCTGTTCTGGTTGTGGATGCGTTTCAGGGCGTGCAGCCCCAGACAGAAGCTCTGTTCCGCACACTGAAGGAACAGAAACTGCCATTCCTGTTCTTCCTGAATAAAACGGACCGCGAAGGCGCGGACCCCGACCGTACGCTGCGGCAGATCCGGAAACGGCTGACGGGGGAAGCCGTGCCGCTGTGGGATCCGGAGGAAATGACAGAACAGGTCTGCGGCATGGACGATGGCCTGACAGAGCAATACCTTGAGGGAAATCTGCCGGAAGCCGGGACGATACAGAAGCTGCTGATCAGTATGACCCGTCAGGGAAGAGCGCATCCCGCACTTTACGGTTCCGCACTGCGGGGGCAGGGAACAGAGGAACTGCTGGACGCCGTCGTCACCTATCTGCCGGAGGCGGATACCGGAGAGAAGGAGCTTTGCGGTGTCGCTTTCGCGGCAGCACAGGACAGGCTGATGGGCCGGGGCCTCTGGGTCAGGCTGTTCGGCGGACGGATGGAGAACCGCATGCCGCTGGAGCTGCCGGCCGGTACGGATCCGCTGACCGGGGAAACCGTAACGGTTCAGAGGAAGATCACCCAGATCCGTGATGCATCAGGGCAGGATCTCGGCGCGCTGGAAGCGGGAGATGTCGGAATGGTTTTCGGCCTGGGAGACGCGGAAATCGGTACCGTTTTCGGCAGGGCGGATCTGCTGCCCAGAAACATGCAGCCCGGGCATTTCCGGACGCCGCTGATGACTGTTCAGGTGATTCCGGAAAACCCGGAGGAAAGACAGCGGACGCGTGAAGCCTGCGAATTGCTGAGTCTGGAGGATCCGCTGCTCCATGCCGGCTATGAGAAGAACTCCGGGGAAATCCAACTTCAGATTATGGGAAAAGTGCAGCTGGAGATCCTTCAGGAGATGCTGGAAACCCGATTCGGCCTGAAGGTGCACTTCGGAGATCCGACGGTCATTTACCGCGAAACGATGCGGGAGCGCGCCACCGGATTTGTGGCTTATACCATGCCCAAGCCCTGCTGGGCCGTGCTGGAATTCGACATGGAACCCGGCCTGCGGGGCAGCGGCGTGACCTATGCGTCTGTTGTACCGGGAAAGGATATCATGCCGCGGTATCAGCACCAGGTGGAGCAGGCCCTTCCGCAGGCGCTGAGCCAGGGAAGACTCGGCTGGCAGGTCACCGATATCCGGATCACGCTGACAGGCGGGAACCACCATCTGATACACACGCACCCGCTGGATTTCATTGTCGCGACGCCCATGGCCATCCAGGATGGCCTGCGCCGGGGCGGCAGCGTACTGCTGGAACCGATTCTCGAGATCCGGTTTGTGATGCCGGCAGACTGCATCGGGCGGGTGATGAGTGATGTGCAGATGATGCGCGGAGAGATAACGGATACTGAGGCGGATGAGGAAATGGTCACTCTGACTGCACTGGTGCCGGTAGCCACCAGCATGGATTATCCTGCCGTATTTGCTTCCGTCACCGGCGGAAAGGGCAGCATGAACACAGCGCTGCACAGCTACCGGGAATGTCCGCCGGGACAGGGAACCACGGCCCGGAGAAGGGGTGTGGATCCGCTGGACACGGCGAAGTATATCCTGGCAGCGCGCAGCGCTCTTGAAGGAAATATATACGACTGATCAGGCGTTTGTCTGTTTTCTGTTCCGGTATTTATCCTTCATGGCAGCCTGATGGGCCTTGCGGCAGTTGGAGCAGTAGCTCGGATAATGCTCCAGCGTGTTCGGAAAGGTGAAAAAACGGCCGCATTCCCTGCACTTGCGCCTGATCTTCCGGGGAGCGCCGGCACGCTGTTTTTCTTCCTTTTCCTGGGCAAACTTCTTTTTGCAGTCTTTGCAGTAGTTGGGGATATGCTCCCAGGAGGGATCATAAGAGAAGGATTTCCCGCAGTTTTTGCAGACCTTCTTCAGCCTTGTTCCTTCAGGGAAAGCTTTTTTCTCCTCAGCGGCAGGCGCTTCAGCCCGAACGGGCGTTTTCTGACGGGAGAAAAGGCTCTTCAGTTTGTCCAGGAAACCCATACAGATTCCTCCGAATTCATCTTTTTGTATTATTTGATATTATATATTGGAAAACGCAAAAGAACAAGGGAAAAAGCACCACAGGAATGATCAAACGGAAGAGGATGAATATATATGCTGAATTCTTTCTCCAGAACTGAACTGCTGTTCGGACCTGAGGCAATGGAACATCTGGGAAACTGCCGCGTGGCTGTTTTCGGAATCGGCGGCGTCGGCGGATACACCGTTGAGGCGCTGGCGCGTTCCGGCATCGGCGCGCTGGATCTGATTGACGACGACCGGGTATGCCTGACCAACCTGAACCGGCAGATTATCGCGACGCGGAAGACTGTGGGCCGCTATAAGGTGGATGTGGCGCAGGAACGGGTTCTGGACATTAACCCGGACTGCCGGGTAAGGACCTGGAAAACCTTCTACATGCCGGATACCAGGGATCAGTTTGATTTCACAGTCTACGACTATGTGGTGGACGCCATTGACACCGTAACCGGGAAGCTGGCGCTGGTTCAGCAGGCTCAGGAAGCCGGAACACCGGTCATCAGCGCGATGGGAGCCGGAAACAAGCTGGATCCGACTGCGCTTCGGGTGGCGGATATCCATCAGACCTCTGTCTGTCCTCTGGCCAGGGTGATGCGCACAGAATGCAGGAAAAGGGGAATCAGGCATCTGAAGGTTGTTTATTCCACAGAATTGCCTGTCCGGCCCCTCGAGGATCCGTCCATCAGCTGCAGGAACCATTGCATCTGCCCGCCGGACACCAGGAAATGCACCGTCAGGCGGGATATTCCAGGGTCCACGGCATTTGTTCCGTCCGTGATGGGGCTGATCATCGGGGGAGAGGTTGTGAAGGATCTGATCCGGGAATCCATTTCCCGCGCAGATAAATAATACCGAAGAGCACAAAAAGCATCATGTTGTGGGCAATCATGCAGCCCCAGGCGGCTGTCAGGCCCATGGACAGCAGCTGCGTACACACGAAGGTTCCGGCAATCCGGACGCCCCACATACAGGATACATTGAGGATTAACGGAATCAGCGTCTGACCGGCGCCCTGCATCATCCCCTCCACTACGATGGGAATTCCGTAGAAGGGCTCAGATACCGCAACCATTTTCAATACCGTGGTTCCCAGACGGATGACCTCCGGATCGCGGGTGAAGATTCTGACCAGGGGCCCGGCGAAGATAAAGAGCAGGCTGCCGGAAACGATCATCAGCAGCACTTCCAGGACGATCAGGGATTTTCCCAAACGCCGGATTTGCCCGCGGTTCTGCGCTCCGAAGGCATTGCCGGAGAGAACGGCCGCGGCGGTCTGCATTCCCCAGCCGGGGATATAGAAGGCGGATTCCACCGTGTTGGCAACGGTATGGGCCGCGGTGGATACATCGCCGAGACTGTTGATCATTGAAGCAAAGACAACATATCCCAGGGATGTGATGAACCGCTGCACCATATTCGGAAGGGCGACCCGGAAGCAGCGCTTCAGGATTGCACGATCCGGGCGGAAGGACTGCCGCAGGGGAGATATTTCCTTATGGCGGAAGAGCGCCATTGTAATCGCAATCCCGCCGAAGGCGAATGAAGCAGCCGACGCCATGGCAGCACCCTCCACGCCCAGCCCGAGACCCGGCAGGAAAACACCGCGTCCCAGAAGGGATACTGTCCGGGCAGGATAAATGAAAAGAAAATTCAGAATGATATTGATGACGTTGACCAGGATCCCCACGCGCATGGGGGTTTTTGTATCCCCGACGCTGCGCAGCACCGTACCGAGAATAATGCTGGCGGTGCGGAAAAGCAGCGCGGAGTAAAAGATCAGGAAATAGCGGGAGGTCAGATCCCGGATGACGGGATCCACACGCATCCATACCGGAACCCGGGAGCTGAACAGCGACGTCAGCAGCGTCAGCGTCAGACCTGACCCGAGTGTTACCAGAACTGCCTGAGCGCTTGCTCTGCGGGCTGTTTTCCCATCCCCGGCGCCCAGCGACTGGCTGATGAGGGCCAGAAAACCGACACCGAGAGAGGAAATCGTGCTGCCGATCAGCCAGTTGACTGTGCTGGTGGCGCCGACCGCGGCGGTAGCCTGCGTGCCCAGGGAGCCTACCATGGCAGTATCGATATATTGCACGGCAGTCTGCATCAGCTGCTCCAGCATGGTGGGCCATGCCAGGGTAAAGATGGCAGAGAGCATGGAAAGGTCCAGAAGATGCATAGAAATCAGCCTTTCAGGCGGAAAATCAGCCGGTCGTGAGTTTCACAATGATCATAAGGTAAATGGGACTGGAAGGATTGTCAATAGAAAAAGATACCAAAAAAGAAAAACCGCCCCGGGTACGGTTCCGGGACGGAAATTCAGGCCTGAACTGCCGAGTCAGAATGGCCGGATGCTGATTTCCCCGGAGCGCAGCAGGCGGAGACTGCCGTCTTCCATCCTGACCTGCAGAGAATAATCAGGCGCAAGGCCAACCGCTGTTGCCGGCACCGGATCCTGCCCGGGACTCAGAATCTGAATGGGCCTGCCCAGCACCATGGAGCGGGAACGGTATTTCTCAAAGAGGACAGGGGAAGCCGGATCGGATGAACAGGTCATCAGCCGGTCCAGCACCAGCGCGGCAAGCCGGTTCCGGAGATCCGGAACCGGTCTGTCGCCGAAGACAGCCCCGGCAATCTGCCGCAGATCCTCCGGAAAGTCACAGGCAGGGACCCGCGTATTGATTCCGATGCCGATAATCACATAACTCATACGGCCGGTTTCGCAATCCAGTCCGGCCTCCGTCAGGATGCCGCAGACCTTCTTGCCGCCGAGCCAGAGGTCGTTGACCCATTTGATTTCCAGACGCACGTCCGCCAGCTCCTCAATAGCTTCCGCAACGGAGACGGCGGCGCAGGCGGTCAGCCTTACGGCATCGGATGCATCGAGCTCCGGCCGCAGCAGCAGACTGAGATACAGCCCGCTGCCGGAAGGGGAATAAAAGCTGCGCCCGAGCCTGCCCCGGCCGGCAGTCTGTTCTCCGGCCACGAGGGCAAGCCCGGCCGGCGCATCTTCAGAAGCCATCTGCTTCAGGACGGTATTGGTGGAGGAAATGGTCGGAAAGACCCGAACCTGCAGACCGGGAACGGTCAGGCGGGACCGGATGCCTTCCTCTGACAGTACGTCGCTGACAGAGGAGAGCCTGTGGCCCAGTCTGTTGACAGATGAAATAGAGTAGCCTTCCCGGCGGAGCTGCTCCACCGCCTTCCAGACGGCTGTACGGCTGACGCTGAGCCCGGAAGCCAGCGTTTCCCCGGATACAAACTGATCCGGATGCTCCTGCAGAATTGCGAGCACCTGTTCTTTTGTCATCCTGTCAGCCGCCTCCTTTGCGTTTGGACAGAACAGGATACAGACGCCGGGCCAGCAGCGCGGCCAGGACAAGCTTTATCCCGTCCGTGATCAGATAAGGCGTAACGCACCAGGCCAGCGCGGTTCCCAGGGAAACGGGGCCGGTGTTTTTCGCGTAAACCAGCATAAACCAGGCGGTTCCGAAAACATAGCACAGCAGAATACCGAGCGCCATGGAAAACAGAAGGACGGGCAGACGGCGGCCGTGCCTGTCTGCAGCAAAACCAACTGTCAGCGCTGTGAAGAGAAACCCGATGATATATCCGCCGGTCACGCCGAGCAGCGCGCCTGGTCCGCCCCGGAACCCGGAAAAGACCGGGACACCGACAGCACCAAGCAGAATATAGCCAGCAACGGCCCAGAGGCCCGGACGGAGCCCGAGCAGAGCGGCTATCAGACAGACTGCGAAGGTCTGCAGGGTAAAGGGAATTGCTGAAGGAACAGAAATCCATGAGCATACAGCGATCAGGGCGATGCTTACGGAGATGAAAGTCAGATCCCTGGCAGTCATTCTGGACATTGCGCGGCCTCCCGGAAATCATTTTTCCGGGCAAGGATAACACCCAAAAGGCGCAATGTCAACCTGAAAAAATGCAAAAGGTTAACAAATGAAAAGTTGACAGATTCCAAAATCCTGTGATATCGTCAGTTGCATACAAATTTTCAGCCGTTTCAGACGGAATGTATGCATATATTCCCGGCAAAGGAGATACCCTATGTATTCCGCGCGCAAAAAGAAATGTTTCCCGGCTGTTATTCTGGTTATCCTGCTGTTCGTTTTTTCCACGAGCCTGGCGGAGGTCCACGTTAATGAAGAAAAACCGGCTGACTGGGATCAGCGGGAGCTCTTCAGGATCACCTCCCTGAATTTTTTTCAGAATGACGTTTTCATCCTGGAATGCGGCGGAAAGGTGATGCTGCTGGACGGCGGCACACAGAAGCACTGGATCAAATACCGTGATTTCCTCAGGGAGCACGATATGACGCATGTGGACATCCTGTTCAATACTCATCCCCATGACGACCACATCGGCGCCATCTATATGATGCTGCAGAAGGGTGTGCTGACAGCGGATCAGTTTATTTCCCCGTTTCCCAGGAGCGCACATGAAAAGAGCAAGGTAAACCTGCAGCCGAAGGTAGTGGCGCTGCTCGACAAAATGGGCATCCCCTATGTGGAAATGCATGAGGATGAAAAGCTGCAGCTGGGCGGAGCTGAAATGGTGCTGTACCGCTGGGATGAAGGAAAGAATGACAACGCGCTGAGCGGCGCCCTGCGGATTCAGTTCGGAGAGGCGACAATCCTGATGACAGCGGACATTGAAGGCGATACCGAACGCTATTTCATGGAAAAATACAAGCCGGAAGAACTGAAGGTGGATATCCTGAAGGCGCCGCACCATGGTGTCAACTGGATTGTACCGGAATTTCTGGAAGTCACGGATCCGGAGCTGACCATTGTGACCAACGACAACAACGCCAAAGTTATCCTTCAGCTGAACAACCATGCCAGACCCTATCTGTACACCTACCGCGGTCCCATGACGATGGAAACAGACGGAAAGGACTGGTACGTCAATCAGGAACGCATCACAAACGGCAACTGATACCGTCCGCAGAGGGAAGAAGAAAAACTGATGAAAAAAACGAGGATATTTCGGACGCTGGCGCTGGGACTGATGCTGGCGGCGACGCTTCTGTCCGTCGGATTCGCAGATGCCGAAACGAACGGAGAAACAGGGCTGGAACGGTTTATAGTGAACCATGGCAGCCGGAGCAGTCCGAAGATTGCCATTACGATGGACGATATGTTTGAGCGGGAGTGGGCCTGGAAAACAGCGGAGCTCTGCAAACGGTACGGCATCCGGATCACTTACTTCCCGATCGGAGCAAACCTGTTCGAGCAGGACGGTGACGCATGGCGTCAGCTGGTGGCGGACGGATTTGAGATCGGCAGTCACTCCCAGTGGCATGAAGGCTTTCACGATCTCGAGAGCAGCGTAGCCATGGGGAGACTGGGACATTTTCAGGAACAGCTGGACCGTGTGCTCGGATATCATTATCAGGTTCGCTGGTTCCGGCCGCCGTTCGGCAATCTTGCGGATAAGAACGGCAGCTATGAGGCGATGCGGCGCGTTCTGCTCAGGTTCGGATACGAGCACAGCCTGCTGTGGGATGTGAGCCAGACGGATCCGGCCGAGGCATTTCCGCGGGTCAAAAACGGAAGCATTCTGCTGTTTCATGCCCGGCGCAAGGATTATGAATGCCTGGAGATACTGATTCCGCAGCTGCTGGATGCGGGCTTTGAACCGGTGACGGTCAGTCAGCTTTTCGGATATCCGGATCCGGAAATCAGTGAAGAATGCTTTGTCTATGACTATAAAAACTACAGATGAAGCTGCCCGGAAGAGAAAGAAGCCGCGCAGGTCCGATAAGGCCTGCGCGGCTTTTGTCCGGTACAGGAAACAGGGCTGTTACTTATAGAAGACGGTTGTATTGGCTACGGTCATGATGGTCATCAGCAGGCCGTTGACGAAGGCCGCGAGCCAGATATTGCCGGACCGCTTGTAAAGATAGCGGCTGATGCAGGCTGCCACCGTCAGCGTAACCGCCATAGCCACGAGCACGATGCCGCCAAGGGCTGCGCCGGGATGCGCGGAAACACCGGTCGCAAAGAGTGTGGCATACTGACGGATGAGCCAGATGATCGCGCCGCCTGCGTTCAGGGCGATGGCAACCAGATAGCCCTTCCAGCCCTTGAGCCGCTCCGTATTGGTATTGATGACAATCGATGTGGTGCTGACCAGATAGAAGGCCAGGAAGGTCGGCAGATAACGGAGAATGGCCGGGCAGATATTCGCGTCAAAGGTCTTGAAGGCGAAGGTCCAGATCCGGAAGTCCGTCCTGAAGAGAGCATCCACCAGGAAGAGCAGCGCATAGGCAGCGGCAACCGAGACAACCGCAGTGAAGAGACCGGCCAGAATGGAGACGGGCTTCAGCACAACGCCGTAGTCCGCCAGGGTGACGCCTTCCCTGGATTTCAGGAAGATATAAACCAGGCTCATGATCAGCAGGGAAATCAGCGTGCATCCAACGGTCCACTTGCCGATATCGTTGACAACAGGAGCAGTCCAGACGGTGCCTTCCGTGTAAAGCGCCATTCTGGAAAGAACGGCCAGTACGCCGCCGGCGATCAAAGCGAAGCATCCGCCGGCCAGCAGTCCCTTATTCTTTGTACGGGCAAAGCTGATGCAGGCGCACACAGCTCCCAGCACACCCAGCACGACGGCACACCAGAAAACGATGGGAAGTCCGCTGGCTGTATCCCAGTTATACAGCGTTTCAAACAGGATGGCGGGCAGCAGGATCGCGATGATCATAATCACAATGCCGACCGCGCGGGCAGCGCCGGAAGCGCCCTGCTGCAGCGGGATCGCGCCGGTGTCAGCCTTGCTGAAGAAGGGAAC
>CAZMFY010000066.1:0-10683 GCA_964565635.1 uncultured Oscillospiraceae bacterium | reverse complement strand
CGCCCACAGCTCATCCAGCGCAGCCGCAATCCCATGCCCCATGCTCAGCAGCGTCCGGTTTTCCACGGTGGACCGCAGCGGATGGTCCTTTGGTGCATTCGCAATCGGCTGCACCACCGTTTTCCCGAGATAATATTCCAGGCTGTATCCGTATCCGCCCCAATCCATCACGGCATACCCGTTCTCGCGGATCGATCCGTCCTGCCGCGGGGATTGCAGCTCAATCTGTCGGTAGCCTGTCAGGTTCTCCTGGGCCAGCAGCCCCTCCGCATGCTTAAAGGATGTCCCGTCCAGAGAAAAATCCGCCGTACCCTCCAGTGTCAGGTTCGAACAGGACGTCACCAGGTCCGTTCCCGCCCGATACAGCTGTGTCAGAAAACCGGTCGTTTCCGCACCTTCCGCCCCGGCCGTTACGACCGGCATGGCTCCGATCATGAGACCCAGCAGCGCGCAAAGCAGTGTTCTGATGATTTGTTTCATAAGGCACCTCCGAACATTTTCTTCCTTCCCGGACTTCTCCTGTGCGTTTCGGTTACCCTTCTGTATTATAGAATGATTGATGTGCAAAGACAAGAAATCATTGTAACAGTTTCCTGCGTCTGCCGCTGTTTTTTGACGGATTTCCGCAGCTGGACTTTTTTATTTTGCACTGATACAATATGATTCATCATCGACCGGTCAGGGAGGAAATCTGATGCAAAAGAACGAAACGCTGCTTCTTCGAGCGGATAATCTCGGCGCAGAAATGGAGGGCGTCTGCCGCCATGAGGGAATCCCCGTCTTCGTCCCCGGTATGCTTCCGGGAGAAGAGGCGCAGGTTCGGATCGTGAAGGTTGAAAAACGATTCGCTTTCGGAAAAATGCTGGGCACGCCCGCTCATCCTTCCCCTGACCGAGTCCCGCCGGACTGTTCCGCTTATCCTCAATGCGGAGGATGCACTGCCCGGCACATGACCTATGAAGCCTCTCTTCGGGCCAAACAGCAGCACGTTCAGGACTGTATGCAGCGTATCGGTCATCTTTCCGTAAATGTTCCGCCCGTTCTCGGAATGGCAGCTCCCTTTGCGTATCGGAACAAAACAGCGCTTCCGGCCGCCGAAGAGGCTTCCCGGCCGATGCTCGGATTCTTTGCGCCCAGGAGTCACCGGCTGGTACCCGCCATCGCCTGCCCCAATGCCATGACTCCCTCTCCCGCCATCGCCCAGGCCGTTCAGGACTGGATGAACAAATATCACATCTCCCCTTATCAGGAGGAAGCCGGGACGGGGTTTCTCCGCCATCTGGTAATTCGGGTCAATCGAAATCGGGAAGCGATGGTCACGCTGGTCTGCCGGGAAAAAACCGTTCCTCACCTGCCGGAGCTGCTCTCCACGCTTCTTCCCCTGGGCGTCATCAGTGTCTATCTGAATTTCAATCCCGGGAATACCAATGTCATTTTCGGCGAATCCTTCCGTCTGCTCCATGGCAGGGAAACGCTGCCTGATACCCTGTGCGGGCTGCAGTTCGAGCTTTCGCCCGCTTCCTTCTTTCAGGTGAATCCCGCACAAACCGAGATCCTATACGAAACCGCCCTGCGTTTTGCCGCGCTTCAGCCCGAAGACGCGCTGCTGGATGTTTATTGCGGCGCCGGTACCATCTCCCTGATGATGGCCCGGCACTGTAAATCGGTTATCGGCATTGAAATCGTCCCGTCAGCTGTGCAAAATGCCAGGGACAACGCGCAACGCAACGGAATCCGGAACGCTTCCTTTATGGAAGGCCGTGCCGAAATTCTGCTGCCGGAAATCGTTCGAAAGGGTTCTCGCCCGAATGTCATCGTTGTGGATCCGCCCCGTAAAGGACTGGAGCCTTCCGTTATCGAAGCCATCGCAAAAGCCGGACCTGATCGTCTGGTCTATATTTCCTGCAACCCTGCTACCCAGGCCCGGGACGCGGCACTGTTAAAAGAGCACGGCTATATGATACAGAAAATCCAACCCGTAGATATGTTTCCTTTCACATCGCACATCGAGACGGTCATTTCTCTGTCCCAACAGTGCCCGGACCACTACGTCCGCGTCGGCATCGACCTGGACGACATGGACGTGACGCCTGCCGAGAGCAAGGCTTCCTATCAGGAGATCAAGGATTGGGTACTGGCGCACACGGGACTAAAAGTCTCCTGCCTGTATATCGCCCAGGTAAAGGCGAAGCATGGGATCATCGAAAGGGACTGCTATAACAAGGCGAAGACGGAGGGCAATCGGGTGCCGAAATGCCCGCCGGAGAAGGAGAAGGCGATAGAAGATGCCCTGAGGCACTTTCAGATGATCGCTTAAAAATGGTATTGCAAATACCTGAAAACAGCTCCCGCAAGGATCACACATCCTGCGGGAGCTGTTCCATGTCGGCAATTATCAATTGCTACGTGGTGAAATCACTGCTTCGTCACCGAGGGGATCCAGACGCCGTTCAGCCGTTCCTCCGGCACAGCCGTGTCGGTGATGCTTCCCAAAACTGTCAGCAGCAGATCATACAGCAATGGAATTGCTTTGAAAGACACACCTGAAGGAGTTTCAGCAGTTTATGGAGCTGAAGAACAGGATCCCGTCGCATGATATAACTGTCAAGGCTGTACGGACAGATGCAGCATTCAGTTTTCCTTTGGATTCAACAGAGCATCCAATGTACTGATCGGCAGCCTGGTACTCCTTCTCCCGCAGCCAGTTCAGCACCGTGCCGCTGTAGGGGCAGACGAAGAAGATGCCGCTGCCGTCGAAGACGTCGCCGGCGATCTCCGCGTCCTTCCCCAGGAAGGCGATCACCGTATAAAACCATCAAATGCGGCTGGCGATCATTTCTTCATATGAAGGGCGGATGAAATGGTTGAAAGCAATCACTTGTCGGAAATCAACAAGGTTGCGTCAGATCTCCCTTAGTTTGCGCGATATTCATTGTCCTGCCCCGGCTTCCCCACTATAATGAACACGACACATGCCGCTGATGCGGCAAGATAAAGGAGGAAAATCCCATGAAGAAAGTTGTTGCTCTCATCCTTGCCCTCGCCATGATCCTCACCCTGGCCGTCAGCGCGCTGGCCGAGGAAGGCCCTGCCGTGAAGTACCAGCTGGTAGGCACCTACCGCGAGGACGGCGAGTATGCCGCCCGCATGAACGCCGCGTTCCTGGTGGAAATGTATGACGACGGCACCGTGAAGGTGGATCGCTTCCTGTTCTCCGCCGGCGACAACTCCGACTTCGCCACCAACCCCAGCTACGCCGCGGGCTACATGGTGGGCACCTGGGAGACCACCGAGAAGGACGGCCTGGAGGCCTTCAAGATCGACGTGCACTGCGTGGACGACAGCGGCGCCGAGGTCAACCCCTGCACCGTCTATGCCTACGACAACTGGGGCGAGATGGAATTCGACCTGAGCTTCCCGATTGTTCCCGGCATGCAGTACATGCGCTCCGCCACCGTGGCCGGCGGCGAGGAGATCAAGTACACCGACCGCAACGTCTTCATCGCTGACTACTTCGAGGCCCAGTAAGCACACCGGTCATTCCCCGCGCCGGAATCGGATCCCCCGCCGGTTCCGTCCTTCTTCGTGGACATCGTCGCCTGGTCCTGATGTTCATCTTCCGGGCCTGTCCGGTGCCGGAGAAGGCCTTCAAGCTCTGACCTGACACATTCACGCGAGGCATTCCTTTCCGGGACGCACGCTTTCATCAGATAAGGAGAAGAGAAAAATGAAACGACTGATCTCGCTGCTGCTCTGCCTGATCCTGTGTGCTGCCTGTCTGTCCGTCCTCGCAGAAACCCCTGAGGTAGTAAAGATCAAGGTCGTCACACCCCCGGACAAGACCCACTACATCCAGGGCGAGCCCTTCGATCCCGTCGGCATGACCGTAAATGCTGTGCTTTCTGACGATACCGTGGTGGAAAACGTCCCCTGCCAGTTTGAGGTTGGGAACATTACTCCCAATGGCTCCTGCATCGTCACCTGCTCTTACGGAGGGAAAACCACCATTCAGATCGTCTTCTACACCCTGCTTGGCAACACCGGGCCCTATTCTGTGGCCGCTACGCCGGCTCTTTCGGACAGCCCCCTGGCCGGGAAGACCTATGTCTTTCTGGGCTCCTCGGTGACCTACGGCGCCTCCTCCGAGGGGGAGTCCATGGCGGACTTCCTGGCAGCGCGTCACGGCGCGGTCTGCGTCAAGGAGGCCGTGAGCGGCACCACGCTCGCCTCCCCCAAGAGCCAGGGCAAGAGCTATGTGAAGCGCTTTGAAAGTCTGCTGGCCGACGAGGACTGCCCCCGGGAAGTGGACGCCTTCATCTGCCAGCTCTCCACCAACGACATGAAGTCCCCGGACCGCTTTGGCGAGATCACCCCGGAGGATGTGTGGGACAAGGCGGCCTTCGACGTCACCACCACCTTCGGCGCTATGGAATACATCATCGCCCTGGCGAAGGAAACCTGGAACTGCCCGGTGGTCTTCTATACAAACTGTCGGATGGATCAACCGGATTATCTGACCCTGATCGAGGGGCTGGACCGCCTGCAGGCAAAGTGGGACCTGACGGTGATTGACCTGTTCCGGGACGAGGCCTTCAACGACATCACGCCGGAGCAGTACAGCCTCTACATGGCCGACGAGATCCATCCCACCCGGGCCGGCTACCGGGAGTGGTGGCTGCCCCGCTTTGAGGCGGCTCTCCTCGAGCTGGCGGGGGCGGCCTCCCAGCCGTGACCCCCCCGCGGCCGCCGCTGTTTCACAGGCTGTGACGGATTGCCGCCTGTTCACGGAGGCAGGTGCAATATGCGTCGTCATATGCCGGCTGTGGCTGCCGCATATTGATGCTTGCGGATACAATCTGCAGAATGCACAGTGAGAGAGGAAATGCAATGAAAAAGGCATCTCACACTTACACCCGCACTTGTGATGATGCTCACACGCTCTGTCTGCAGCAGATCACCTGCATCTTCTGCATCCCATACACCGGGCCGCCCCGCCGACACGGAGCTGCCCGCTGCTGAGGAGCTCTGGTACTGCTTGCTCATAGGTGCCTGTGTTGAAGAGGCCCAGGGCACTGCCTTCCCCGCTCCGGCAGCCGTGTGCTCCACAGCGATAAGGATGATCACCGCAATAAAAACGAAGCAGCTGCTGAACAGAAAACGTTCTGCGCTTTGGCTGAACGAATCTGCAGCAGTCCGCCCGGTACAGGACCGTACATGACGGACCTGGGCCTTGCCGTTGTAGTGAAAGGAAGGGAGCTCCCATGAAAAAAAGGAATCATTGGAAGGCGGTCACCGCCATTCTCTGCGCCCTGACAATGCTTCTTGCTGTTGCCATCCCCGTCACTTCCTACTATGAGACCATGATCAACGCCGCTCTCGGTGCTGATACGCAGAGGATTTCCCCTGACCCTGATGCGAAAATATTCTACTGGACAGAATTTGAAACGGAAGAAGAGCTTGCCGCCAATGACAATGCTGTCTGCTATGATATTGAAGCCGAGGGCGCAGCACTGCTTGTTAACCGCAATCACGCCCTGCCCCTTGCAGCAGATACGAAGTTTTGCCTCTTCTCCCAGTCAGCCGCCGATCCGGTTATGACAGGCACGGGTTCCGCCTTTATGTCAACGGGTGATGCCGTCAGTCTCTATGGTGCGCTGGAGGGCAGCTTTGCCCCGGGCTGCGTCAATACCGATCTGTGGAGATTCTACAAGACCTCCCGTTATAAGAGAGAGAATGCCAAGCTCTCCGGCGGCAGCCCCGACCAGTACCGTATCAATGAAGTCCCCTGGGAGAAGTATCCCGAAGGCCTGAAAAAGACCTTTCCTTCCTATGGTGACTGCGCCCTGGTCATGCTTTCACGCTCCTCCGGCGAAGGGGCCGATCTGCCTTCCGGACTTGAGACGCTCAAGCCTTACATGACAGACGGCGACTATCTGCAGCTGTGCAAAGAGGAAGTTGACCTCCTCTCCAATCTTCAGAAGCTGAAGGAAGAGGGCGTCTTCAAGAAAATCGTTGTCCTCCTCAACTCATCCAGCACCCTCCAGCTGGACTTTGTGGATGACTACGGCATTGATGCCGTGCTCTGGGTGGGAAATCTCGGCCTGAATGGCCTGCCCGCGGTTGCAGACATTCTGGCCGGCAAGGTGAATCCCTCCGGCAGAATTGTTGACACCTTCCTGCGCGACAACCACTCCTCTCCGGCAATGGCAAATTATAACGCCTTCCCGTACACAAACGCGGCTGAGCGCAACCTTGCCTTTGCCCAGAACAACACCTCGGCGGGCATTGACAAGTGCAACATGAACTATGTTGTCTATCAGGAAGGCATCTATGTCGGCTACCGCTATTATGAAACCCGCTATGAGGACTATGTCCTCTCTCAAGGCAATGCCGGCGACTATGACTATGCCGCTGACGTGGCATTCCCGTTCGGCTCCGGCCTGAGCTATTCGGAGTTTGAGTATTCCAACTTCAAGCTCACCGACAGGGGAGATACGCTCCTGGCGGAGGTTGATGTAAAGAACACCTCCGACGTGGACGGCAAGCATACTGTCCAGATCTATTTCCAGTCACCCTACACCGATTATGACAGGGAAAACGGTGTTGAAAAGGCCGCTGTCGAGCTCTGCGGTTTTGACAAAAAGATGATCAGCGCAGGGAAGAGCGAACATTACAGCATCACGATCCGCAAGGATGACCTCACCAGCTATGACAGCAACAATGCAAAGACCTATATCCTTGACGCTGGCGATTATTACTTTACTGTCGGCAGGAACGCTCACGATGCCGTCAACAACATCCTCGCTGCCAAAGGGGCTGACGCCTCCCGCATGGATGCTCCCGGCAATCCCGCAGTAACTGCCGTGTGGAATCAGCCGGAGTTTGACAGTAAGACCTGGTCTGTCTCCGCTTATACCGGCAAAGAGATCAGCAACCTCTTTGACAATGCGGATCTGAACAAATATCCCGGTTCGGATGGACAGACTGTCGTCTATCTCACCCGCAGCGACTGGGAGGGCACTTTCCCCGCCACGCAGTCTCTCTACGCGACCGATACCATGTGGGCTGACGGACTCACGCACGAGGAGAGCGGCAGAGCCGCCATCGCCGAAAAGATGAAGGAGCTTTACTGGCAGGGTTCATCAGTCCCGGCATTCGGCAAAGACGACGGTCTCAATGCCATTGATTTTGCGGGAGTTCCATATGATGACCCCTCCTGGAACAAGCTCATCAGCCAGATCAGCTATGAGGACATGGCAGATTTGATCTATAACGGATCCTATCAAACAAAGGCAATCCCGGCCATTAATCTGCCTGCCACAACAGAGTCCGACGGCCCCACCGGCTACACAAAGAGCCTGATGGGCGGCTTCAGTGGCATGGCCTTCACCTCGGAAGACGTGATGGCATCCGCCGCCAATCTGGATTTGATGAAGCGCGTCGGTAAATGCATAGCAGAGGATATGACCCATGCCCAAATTGGCGCGAATGCCTCCGCAGTCGTCGGCATCTATGCCCCCGGAGCAAATATTCACCGCACACCCTATCTCGGCCGTCACAATGAATACTTCTCCGAGGATGGTTGGCTTGCCGGAGAAATCTGCGCGGCAGAGGTTCAGGGCATCCGCGACAGGGGCGTGCTTGCCTTTGTCAAGCATTTTGCCCTCAATGACCAGGAGGAAGGCCGATACGGCATTTCCGTCTGGGCAAATGAACAGGCGATCCGCGAAGTTTACCTGGAGAGCTTTGAGGGAGCAGTCCGCAACGGCGCGATGAATGTCATGAGCTCCTTCAACCGCATTGGTGTCGTATGGGCCGGCGCGCATCACGGCCTGATGACCGGCATTCTGAGAGATGAATGGGGCATGCAGGGCTCAACTGTCACAGACATGGCACTGAATGCGAGCTGGATGGATGTGCGCCTCGGCCTTCTTGCCGGGCAGGATTACTGGCTCTCACAGAGGGGCAGCAACGGCTCAATCGACAGCCTTAAGGATGACCCCGCCATTTCTTCCGCGCTCTTTGCCGCTGTGAAAAATGTTGTTTACGCCATCACACGCACCCACGCCATGAATATCGGCAATGCCACCGTTGTTGCCGTAACCCCATGGTGGCAGATTGCACTCTATGCCGCTACAGCTGCCTTTGCCCTTCTCACCCTGTTCAGCGTCATTATGATGGTGAGAAAGAGCAAAAAGCTGAAAAGCAGCCCCGGTAATCAGCACTGAATACCGTGACCGCTTCCGGCAGGCCTTCTTTCCCGGCAAGGAAGACTGCAATCTCCCCATCGCGGTTCTGCGCATGACCCGGGGTGTCCCCGACCGTACGCAGCGCCGAGCCGGTCGCCCGATATCGGGCGGCCGGCTCTTCATGTGACGGCGCTGGATGTGAGTGCTGCAGAGTGCAGAACTGCCCGCCGGAGAGGAGAAGACAATTAAGGCGGCGCTGAGATACTTTCGGATGACAATATCCGGATCATCTTTGACAAGTATATCCATTCCAACGGCGGCGCGGGAGCGGTCGCCGAATACCTGAACACACACGGCTACGAGAAGATCACCCGCCAGAATGGCATGATGCCTGCGTTCTCAGCGCCTTTTGTGGTGGATGTGCTGGACAATCCCATCTACATGGGTAAAATCGCCTATGGCCGCAGGCGGGCTGAGAAGAAAGTCGGCACCCGCAACGAGATGCACGTGGTGGTTCAGAGCAATTTCCCTATCTACGAAGGGCAGCACGAGGCCATTGTATCGGAGGAAACCTGGCAGCTGGCCCATGAAAAACGCCAGAAATCAGCCTTCGTGCGGGAGAAGATTCACGACATCAACCATGCCCATGTGCTGTCCGGCATCCTCCGCTGCCCGGACTGCGGCAAGGGCATGTACGGCAATGTCTCCACGCCCCATAAGAAGGACAACAAGATCCGGCATTACTACTACTGCAAAAACACGGTCAAAAAGACCGGCCACGAATGCAGATTCCGGACCAACCTGGATCAGGAGGAGATCAACCGGCAGGTTGCCGCGGTGATTTCCGCCATGGTGAGCCAGCCGGATTTTGTGGAGGCCATCAAAGCAAGGATCGGAACATCCGTCGATACGGCTGACCTTGAAAAGAAGCTTGAATCTCTCGAAGCCCAGCGGCGTCAGGCTGAGGGTGTCAAAGCCCGGCTCGAGCGCCAGATGGACAGCATCCCTGTCGACGATGCGCACTACGAGCAGAAGATCGCGGACCTTCAGCGCCGGTATGACGATCAGTATGATATCCTGGCCGAGATTGCCGCCCAGCAGGATGAAGTAAATGAGCAGCTCCAGCTGATCCGCCAGGAACAGCTTACCGGCGAACAGATTTACCAGCTGCTACTGGCCTTCAACCAGCTGTATCCGACCTTCACGGAAGCAGACCAGAAGCGCTTCATGCAGGCCTTTGTGGAGCGCGTGGACATCTACCCGCAAAAGACAAAGGACGGGCTCTGGATCCGCAGCATCACCTTCCATTTCCCGGTGCCGGTGGAAGGGGAAATGGTTCGACAACTCCCTTTGGAATCTCAAACCATGAATGAGACTGTCGTTCTGCTGTCAAGGAAAATGTCTTAGGCTGGATCGAGATGGTAAAGCATGGGGATCATACCGCACTCATGGTCGATACCGCTGAAAAGATGTATTCAGAAAAGTACCTTCAGAAGAATCGAAAGTATTTCTCTCTTCTTGCCGGATTAACTAAGCCTCGGAACTATGATCGGTTTCTGAGAAATGCTTATGCGATTCTGGATTTTGATAGTCGCAGTAAACTGCACAAGATCAGCTGCCCTACACTGATTATTGCCGGCAGTGATGATCATACTGTCGGAAATGACGCTGCTGATGAACTCGCCAGAGCAATCCCCGGCAGTAAGTTGTATGTATATGAGGGCCTTGGCCATGGAGCGTTTGAAGAGGCAAAAGATTTCTATGACAGGGTCCGGGAATTCTGCGATCAGTAAAAACTACGGTATTTTTGAAAAATCCCCCTGCGTAATGTCTTGCTTGTTACGCAGCGTCATGTTGTAGGATACATGGCGAAAGGAGGTGAAGGCTATGTCAAAATACACGACGGGAGAGATTGCGAAGCTCTGTAATATCACAGTCCGAACGGTTCAGTATTATGATACCAGAGGCATCCTGATTCCCAGTGAGCTTTCCGAAGGTGGAAGACGGCTCTACTCGGAAGATGATCTGAAGCGCATGAAGGTCATCTGCTTTCTGCGGGAACTGGATCTTCCCATCGACGCGATCTCCCAGATCCTGAAGGAAGAGCATCCGGAGAAAGTGATTTCACTGCTGATCGAACAGCAAGAGAAAGCGCTTTCGGACGAGATCTCTGATAAACAGGAAAAGCTGGACAGACTGCGTGAGCTGAAAAATGGGCTGAAAGGCAAAACAGACTTCTCTCTCGAAACCATCGGTGACATAGCTGTCATTATGGAAGATAAGAAAAAACTGAAAAGAATGCGCTGGATGATGATCCTGACCGGAATCCCAGTTACGGCGCTGCAATGGTTTTCCATCATTTTCTGGATTGTCAGAGGCATATGGTGGCCGTTCGTCGTCTGGGCCCTGGTGACTGCTGTCTGGGGTACAGTAGTCAGTCGTTACTACTTCAATCATGTAAAATACATCTGCCCGGAATGCCACGAGATATTCA
>CAZMFY010000065.1:6940-10706 GCA_964565635.1 uncultured Oscillospiraceae bacterium | reverse complement strand
CTGGGACGCGGCCGGCAAGGGCGGAAACATCCGCCGGGTAGCCTATCCCCTGGATCCCCGGGGCGTGGACGTCATGCCCATCGCCTCTCCGCTGCCCCATGAGCTGAACCGGCAGTATCTGTGGCGGTTCTGGACCCGGCTGCCCCGGAGCGGGCATATCGTGATTTTCGACCGGACCTGGTACGGCCGGGTGATGGTGGAACGGCTGGAGGGCTTCTGCACGGAGAAGGACTGGCAGCGGGCCTATAATGAGATCAACGAGTTTGAACGGCAGTTGACGGACTGGGGCGCGGTGGTGCTGAAATTCTGGATTCACATCGATCAGGAGACCCAGCTGGCCCGGTTCACCGACCGGCAGAACACGCCGGAGAAGCAGTGGAAGATCACGGAAGAAGACTGGCGGAACCGGGAAAAATGGCCGCAGTACGAGGTGGCGGTGGACGAAATGCTGCAGAAGACCAGCACGGTGAACGCCCCCTGGCACATCATTGAATCCAATGACAAGAAGTATGCCCGGATCAAGGCGCTGAAGATTATCGTGAACGCGCTGGAGAAAGCGTGCCAGGAGCATTTTGAGCGGACCATGGCATAAGCGGCTGAAACTGAAGGACAGGACATATGTTAAAAAGCAAACTATGGGATAAGCTTAAGGAAGCGATTTCGGCGGTGCTGCCCATCGTGGGGCTGGTGGCGCTGCTGAGCGTGACGGTGGCTCCGATTCCAAGCGGCGTCATGCTGGCCTTCCTGGCCGGCGCGGTGATGCTGGTGGTGGGCATGATGTTTTTCTCCGTGGGCGCCGAGGTGGCCATGACCCCCATGGGAGAGCTGATTGGCGCCCGGGTTACGAAAACCCGGAACCTGCCCCTGATTCTGGGGCTTGGATTTGCGCTGGGAATCCTGATTACCGTTTCCGAGCCGGATTTGCAGGTGCTGGCCGGCCAGGTCCAGGCGATTCCCAATCTGGTGCTGATTCTGGCGGTAGCCGTGGGCGTGGGCGGCTTTCTGGTGCTGGCCCTTGTGCGGATCTTTTACCGGATCAATCTGCGGCTGCTGCTGTTCGCATTCTATGTGCTGCTGCTGGTGCTGACCTTTCTGACCCCGGAAAACTTCCGGGCGGTGGCCTTCGACTCCGGCGGCGTAACCACCGGGCCCATGACGGTCCCCTTCATCATGGCCTTCGGCCTGGGCATCTCCGCCATCCGCAGCGACTCCAGCGCGGCGGAGGATTCCTTCGGCCTGATCGCCCTGTGCTCCATCGGCCCCATTCTGGCGGTTCAGGTGTTGGCCATGATCTACAGCGCGGAGGGGGCGGACTATACCCCGATGACCGTGACCAACGTGGCGGATTCCCTGGAGCTTCGGACGCTTTTCGCCGGCGGGCTGCCGGAATACATGCGGGAGATGCTGATCTCCATCCTGCCCCTGACGGCGGTTTTCTTCCTGTTCAATTTCACCCTGCTGAAGCTGAGCTTTCAGAACCTCTCCCGTATCGGGCTGGGACTGATCTATACCTATGTGGGGCTGACCGTTTTCATGACCGGCGCCAACTTCGGCTTTATGTCCGCCGGCGCCTATCTGGGCCAGACGCTGGGAGAACTGCCCTATCCGTGGATCATCATTCCGGTGGGCGCGCTGATGGGCTTCCTGGTGGTGAAGGCGGAGCCGGCGGTCTATGTACTCATGCGTCAGGTGGAAGAGCTGACCGACGGAGCGATTACAGGCCGCAGCCTGCAGATGAGCATGTGCGCAGGCGTGGGCGTTTCCGTGGGGCTGAGCATGATGCGGGTGCTGCTGGGGCTGAACGTGCTGTGGATTATCGTGCCGGGCTATCTGCTGGCGCTGGGCATGAGCTTTTTCTGCCCGAAGATGTTTACCGCCATCGCCTTTGACTCCGGTGGCGTGGCCTCCGGACCGATGACGGCGGCTTTCCTGCTGCCCATGACCATGGGGCTCTGCACCGCGGTGGGCGGCAATCTGGCGACGGACGCCTTCGGCGTGGTGGCGCTGGTGGCCATGACCCCCCTGATCACCATTCAGGGACTGGGACTGGTATACCGGGTCAAAACCCGCCGTCGGAAGCAGAAGACGGGATATTCGGATCCCTTCGCGAATCTGCCTGAAGACGCCGTGATCGAGCTGTAAGGGAGGTGAGGGCGTGAATCATACGGAGCTGTACCTGATGATGACGGTTACCGGCCGGGAGCATATACAGGATTTCATGAAGCTTTACCGGGACAAGGGGCTGGAGGTCCATACCCTTTCCCTGGGCCACGGCACGGCGGATCTGCGCTATCTGCGGCTGCTGGCACTGGACACCACGGAGAAGATGGTCTGCTTCACCGTGCTGACGGGCCGGAAATGGCTGGAGGTAAAAAAAGGAATGACCGTTCGCCTGCGGATCGATGCCGCCGGCATCGGCATCGCCTGCATCGTTCCCCTGTCCGCCGTGGGCGGAAAGCGGGAACTGATGTACCTGACGGAGGGACAGGGATATGAGAAAGGGGCGGAAGTGGAATTGAAGGGAACGGAGCAGGAGCTGATCGTGGTCATCAGCAACCAGGGCTATACGGAGGAGATTATGGACGCGGCCCGGGAGGCCGGCGCCCGGGGCGGCACGGTGATCCATGCCCGGGGCACCGGTCAGAACAGGGCGGAGCGCTTTCTGGGCATCTCCCTGGCCAGCGAGAAGGACGTGATCATGATCGTAACCCTCACCGAAACCAAGGCCGCCATGATGCAGCGCATCATGAAGGCAGCGGGCCCGGGTACCTCGGCAGGCGCGGTATGCTTCTCCCTGCCGGTTACGGATACCGCCGGCATCACGCTGCGGCCCCAGAGCGAAGAAATCGACGAGGAGGAGCTTCAGCCTGAGGCGAAGGCGCCGGAGGTTCCGACGGAGAATTAAGGTTGTCAAGAGCGGAAAAAACAGGTATAATGTCCCGGAAGATTTCTGAGGGAATGAGCGTGCAAGGAGGCGGAGAAATATGACAGACGCGGTACTGAATACGGCAAAGGAAAAAATGGCGAAGACCTGCGCGGTATACGAGCGGGAGCTGCAGAGCGTACGGGCCGGCCGGGCGAACCCCCAGGTGCTGGACCGGATTACGGTAGATTATTACGGGACGCCGACCCCCATCAATCAGGTAGGGAATATTTCCGTGCCGGAGGCCCGGCTGATGATTATCGCCCCCTGGGAGCCGAAGATGATTACTCCCATCGAGAAGGCCATCCAGACCAGCGACCTGGGCCTGAATCCCTCCAATGACGGTAAGGTGATCCGGCTGATCTTCCCGGAGCTGAACGAGGAGCGCCGCAGGGAACTGACCAAATCCGCCAGCAAGGCGGCGGAGGAAGCCAAGGTGGCGGTGCGGTCCATCCGGCGGGACGCCATGGAGCAGATCAAGAAAATGAAGAAGAACAGCGAGATCACCGAGGACGATCAGCGCAAGGCGGAGGAAGATCTGCAGAAGATTACCGACAAGGCGATTAAAGACGTGGACGCGATTTACGCCGCGAAGGAAAAGGAAATTATGGCGGTGTAAGGCACGGCCGGGGCGGATCTTCCCGCGGGACTGCGGTGAGCAAATACCCGGGATATAAAAAGCGCGGCTTTTCAGGCGAAAGTCCGCGCTTTTTAAACAGAAAGGACAGAGCATGAACGCAAAGCAGGTCATGGCGCTATGGAATATGCGAAACGCGGAGCAGGCCGGGGATCCGAAGATGCTTCCGTGTCATGTGGCGATCATCATGGACGGAAACGGCCGCT
>CAZMFY010000065.1:0-6928 GCA_964565635.1 uncultured Oscillospiraceae bacterium | reverse complement strand
GGGCCACCGGCAGGGGACGGAAACCCTGCGGGAGATTATCCGGCATACGGACGATCTGGGTATTCAGGCCCTGAGCCTGTATGCCTTCTCCACGGAGAACTGGCGGCGCCCGGCGGAGGAGGTGGCTGCCCTGATGCAGCTGATTCTGGATTTCTTCGCCTCGGAGATCGATGAGCTGGACGAAAAAAATGTCCGGATCCTCATTCTGGGGGATAAATCCGCCCTGCCGGCACAGCAGCGGGAGACCCTGCAGGAAGCGGAGCGGCGGACCGCAGGAAACACGGGCCTGCGGCTGAATATCGCCGTGAATTACGGAAGCCGCGCGGAGCTGGTCAGAGCGGCGCGGCAGATGGCCGAGGAGGTCCGACAGGGGCGCATCCGACCGGAGGATATCGACGAGGGGATGATTTCCGACCATCTGTATACGGCGGGTCAGCCGGATGTGGATCTTGTGATTCGCACCAGCGGCGAGATGCGGCTGAGCAACTTCCTGCTGTATCAGAACGCATATGCGGAATTCGTGTTCCCGGAGGTGCTGTGGCCTGATTTCACAGTGGCGGAGTATGACCGGTGCCTGCTGGAATTCGCGCACCGGAACAGGCGATACGGAGGAAGGACGGAATGAAACAGAGAATAATCACCGGACTGCTGCTGATCCTGCTGCTGGTAGTGCTGTTATTCCTGCCGGGATGGTGCATGGCACTGGCGACCCTGATCGCCATCGGTTTTGCCACCTGGGAGGAGTATCACGCCCTGACCCTGGCGGGACATCGGGTGGTCAGCTGGCCGGCCTGGGTGGTGCTGGTGGGCAGCGTTCCCCTGACGTATGCCTTCGGGAATCGGATCGTGGTGTCCCTGATGGTGATTCCCCTGCTGCTGATGTGCGTTCAGATTATTTTCAGGAAGGAACCGGAGCTGACGGATCTGGCCATGTCTGCCCTGCCCATCATGACGGTGGTGCTGCCGGGGCTCTGCCTGGTATGGCTGAGCCTGGTGGATCAGAAGGCGGTAGAGGTGGTGCTGATATCTCTGGTTTTTGCTGTGCCGCTGCTGGGGGATACCTTCGCCCTGTTCATCGGCAGCGCCGTAGGAGGGAAAAAGCTCTGCCCGGCGGTGAGCCCGCATAAAACGGTGGCCGGGGCCCTGGGAGGCCTGGCGGGCAGTGTGATTGCGGCGCTGATTGTCTGGGGATTTGCCGCGGCGACCTGCAACCTGGCGACGCTTTCCAAACTGCCCCATGGGTGGGCCTTCCTGCTGCTGGGCCTGCTGGGCGGAGCGGTGGGACAGATCGGAGATCTGTTTGCATCCCTGGTGAAGCGCCACAGCGGCATCAAGGATTTTTCCAACCTGTTTCCCGGCCACGGCGGCATGCTGGACCGGCTGGACAGCGTGCTGTTCATGGCCGTGCTGATGTATTGCTACAGGGCGATGGTGGGAATCTGAAGACCGGCGCAATAAAGGAAGAGATAGCATGAAGAAAATCGCGATTCTGGGATCCACCGGTTCGATCGGCACCCAGGCGCTGGACGTCTGCGCCAGGCATCCGGAGGAATACCGGGTGACAGCGCTGACCGCTTACGGCAGCAAGGAGAAGCTCTTCGAACAGGTTCGCCGGTTCCGCCCGGAGATGGCGGGGCTGGCCGGGGGAATCTCCCGGGAGGAGATTCCGGAGGATCTGAAGGGCTGCCGGTGGATGAGCGGACCGGAAGCGCTGCGGGCGGCGGCTTCTCAGGTGGAGGCGGACCAGGTGCTGGTGAGCATCGTGGGGATCGCCGGGCTCCAGAGCGTCATGGATGCCCTGAGCGCCGGGCGGCAGGTGCTTCTGGCCAACAAGGAAGCGCTGGTGACGGGCGGTCACCTGGTCATGGAGAAGGCGAGGCGGATGGGGAAACCCCTGCTGCCGGTGGACAGTGAGCACAGCGCCATCTTCCAGTGCCTGCAGGGAGCGGGACCAAACCGGCCCGTAAAGCTTTTGCTGACGGCCTCCGGTGGGCCTTTCCGAACCTGGAGCAGGGAAGATATCCGCCAGGCGACCCGGGAGCAGGCATTGAATCATCCCAACTGGCATATGGGCGCGAAGATTACGGTGGATTCCGCCAGCATGTTCAACAAGGGGCTGGAGATCATGGAAGCCCGGTGGCTGTTTGATATGCCGGCGGAGAAGATCCAGGTGGTGATTCATCCGGAAAGCATCGTACACAGCGCGGTGGCCTTTGAGGATGGGGCGGTGCTGGCGCAGCTGGGCGTTCCGGACATGCGGGTTCCCATCGGATATGCCATGAGCTATCCGCGGCGGGAGACCACCGGGGTCTCGGAGCCGGACCTGTTTTCCCTGGGCCGGCTGACCTTTGAGGCGCCGGATGAGGAGAAATTTCCCTCCCTGCGGATGGCCAGGGAAGCGCTGGCGGCGGGAGGCGCGGCCTGCGCGGTGCTGAACGGGGCAAACGAGGCGGCTGTGGCGGCCTTCCTCCGGGGAGAGATTGCCTTCGGGGAGATCTACAACCGGGTGGAGCGGGCGCTGGAGAAGCTGGCGGGGCTGAAAGCGGATACCCTGGAGGACATTTTTGAGGCGGATCGGCTGGCCAGACTGGTCTGATCCGGCAGCATGGGAAGGGCCGCGGAGCACACGAAGGATGCTCCGGAGGATGATTGAAACAGACCGGCCGGCCGAAGCGGTCGGAAGGGCGGTAAAAAAGGAAGGACTATGACGATATTATCGATTCTGTCGGCAGTGCTGCTGCTGGCGATCCTGATTGTGGTGCATGAGCTGGGACATTTCTGGGCGGCTCGCCTGATGAAGATCCGGGTCAACGAGTTTGGCGTAGGCTTCGGGCCCCGGCTTTTCGGCTGGAAGAGTAAAAAGCACGGGACGGATTTTGTGATCCGGGCGATCCCCCTGGGCGGATACAATGCCTTTCACGGAGAGGACGGGACGGAGGCGGCGAATCCGGGCGGGGAAAAGGTGACGGAGGCAGATCCGGAGGCCTGGCGGAATCAGAACGTCTGGAAGCGGATGTTCGTGGTGCTCATGGGCCCGGTGATGAATTTCCTGCTGGCTTTTCTGCTGGCGACGGGCTATTACTGGGTCAGCGGGATTCCCTATGTGACGGGCGTGGATCCCTATATTTCCCAGGTGAATGGGGCCGGTCCCGCCTGGGACGCGGGGCTGCAGGCCGGGGATATCATTCTGGAGATCAACGGGGAAAACATGCTGGACGGCACCATGGACACGCTGCTGGGGGCCATCGGGGGATATCAGGAGGGAGAGCCGCCGCTGCGCCTGACAGTCCGCCGGGGAGAGGAAACCCTGGAGATGGAGATGACGCCCCGGTGGAATGAGGATGAGGGCCGGATGATGGCCGGGGTCATGATCGGCGGGCAGTATCGGACGGAAACGGAAAGGGCGAATCTGATCCAGGCGGCGGGAGCCAGCGCGCAGATGTGCTGGCGGGCCGGAGAAATGATTCTGAACGCCCTGAAAAATCTGGTGACCACCGGGGAGGGACTGGAGGATACATCCGGGCCCGTGGGGATTATTTCCCTGGTTTCCGCCCAGGTTCGGACGGGAGGCTTCGACGCGTTCCTGGAGCTGCTGATCTCCATTTCCATCAATCTGGGGATCATGAATCTGCTGCCGATTCCCGGACTGGACGGGAGCAAGCTGATTCTGGGGCTCTTTGAGGCGGCCCGGGGAAAGCCGGTGAGCGAAAAGGCGGAAGGCATCATTAATGCCGTGGGCGTGATCCTGCTGCTGGGACTGATGGCGCTGCTGACCTTCCGGGATGTATGGCGGATTTTCCAATAAGGGCGGAACGACAAAGAAAGGAACCGAGGAGAAGATGACAAAGGCGGTTCATGTGGGAAACCTGACCCTGGGAGGCGGGAATCCGATTCTCGTGCAGAGTATGACCAATACGGATACCCGGGACACCCGCGCCACCCTGGCGCAGATCCGGGCGCTGGCGGATGCGGGATGCGATCTGGTTCGGGTCAGCGTGTATGACGAAGCATGCGCCCGGGCCGTACGGGAGCTGGTGGACGGGAGCCCGGTGCCGCTGGTGGCGGATATCCATTTTGATTACAGGCTGGCCATCGCGGCCATGGAAAACGGAATCGCCAAGCTGCGGATCAATCCGGGAAACATCGGGGGCCCGGAGAAGGTGCGGGCGGTGGCGGACTGCGCCAGGGCCCACGGGGTGCCCATCCGGATCGGGGTCAACAGCGGGAGCGTGGAAAAGGATCTGCTGACGAAATATGGCGGTCCCACGCCGGAGGCCATGGTGGAGAGCGCACTGGGCCATGCCCGGCTGCTGGAGGCGGCCGGATATGAGGAAATCGTGCTGAGCATGAAATCCAGCTCCGTGCGGGGGACGGTGGAAGCCTATCGGATGGCCCATGAACGCTGCGATTATCCGCTGCATGTGGGGGTGACCGAGGCGGGGCTGCCGGGCCAGGGCACCGTCAAGAGCGCCATTGGCATCGGGAGCCTTTTGCTGGACGGCATCGGGGATACCATCCGGGTCAGCCTGAGCGGGGATCCGGTGCCGGAAGCGAAAGCGGGATGGGATATCCTGCGGGCGCTGGATCTGCGGACGAGGGGCGTCCAGCTGATCGCCTGCCCCACCTGCGGCCGGACGGGCATCCCGGTGGCGGAGATCGCCGCACGGGTGGAAAAGGAATTAAGCGATATCACCGTGCCGCTGAAGGTGGCGGTGATGGGATGCGTGGTGAACGGGCTGGGAGAAGGCCGGGAGGCGGATATCGGCATTGCCGGCGGCGGAAGGGGCGCGGGGCTCCTCTTCATCCGGGGCCGGGAGCCGGAACGGGTTCAGGGCGATCTGGCGGAGATCCTGATCCGGCGGGTCCGGGCTTATCTGGCGGGGAATCCGTAAAGAACAGAAGGACGGCAGGATGAGTTACGAGGATCTGATGCGTAAAATCGCCCGGGAGATTCCGGAGCTGGCGGGAAAGCTCTCCGCGCCCCGGGTGACCTATGTCAAATCGCTGAAGAAAACCTATATTACCTTTGAGAGCAGCGTGCTGGCGGAGGAGAAGAGCTTCCTGAAGCTGGAGGCGCTGCTGAGCGCGGCCTTTCCCGGGCGGAGGATCGCGGCGCGGGTGGTGAGCCCCGGGCTGCGGGAACGGTTTTTAGCCAATATCGGGGAATATCGGAGCGTGCTGACGGACTTTCTGCGGCGGAACTATCCGGGGATCATCGCCTGGCTGCCGGAGATCGACTGGCGGATCGCCGGGGACCGGGTGACCCTGACCTTTCCGGATGAATTCTCGCTGGATTATGTGGGGCGGTTTAATATCGCCAGCCGGCTGGAGGTGGCCATCCGGGAAATCTTCGATGCCCGGGTGACGGTGGAGGCCACGGTGGCCGGGGACCGGGAGACCCGGATGGAACAGATCCGCCGGGAGCGGGCGGAAAGCCTGCGGGCGGTGACGATGGCGGAGATGGCCGAGCGATACGGCACGGGGATGGAGCCGGAGCGGGAGAAGAAGACCGGGGAGCGGAAGCCCCGGAAGGCGGCCGCGGAGAAAACCGGCGCCGGGACGGAGGCCGGAGAGAAAAACGGCGCCGGGACGGCGGCGGGCGCCCGGAAGGAAAAGGCGGAGCGGGATATGCTTCAGACGGGCATTCCGATTCCGGAGATGAGCCGGCGGTCGGTTCGGTCGCCGATTCTGGGCCGGGGCATCGCGGACAGCCCGGTGGAAATCCGGGAGCTGAACGCGGAGAGCGGCCTGACGGTGATTCAGGGCGATATTTTCATGATGGAAACCAAGGAGCTGCGCGGCGGGGAAACCCTGCTGGTTTCCTTCGCCGTGACCGACTATACCTCCTCCATTCTGTGCAAGACCTTTCTGCGGTATCGGAAGAGCCGGGGCCGCCGGGGTGAGGAGGCGGAGCTGCCTCCCATCACCGAGGAGGAGCGCCGGGCGGTGGCGGAGAAGGTGGAACGGATCCGGGAGGGCATGAACGTGAAGATCCGGGGGGAATGTCAGTATGACAGCTTCTCCCGGGAGCTGTGCGTCATGATCCGGGATATGGTGGAGATGGAGAAGGAGGAGCGGCTGGACAGCGCGGAGGAGAAGCGGGTCGAGCTGCATATGCATACCAACATGTCCACCATGGACGCCCTGACCCCGGTGGAGAAGCTGATCGGCCGGGCCGTGAAATGGGGGCATCCCGCGGTGGCGGTGACGGATCACGGGGTGCTGCAGAGCTTTCCGGCGGCCTTTCGGGCGGCGAAGGGGAAAATCAAGCTGATTCCCGGCTGCGAGGGATACCTGATCGACGAGAAGGAGATCATGGAGCGGCCCACCGGCGCGCCCTATGACGGGCCCGTGGTTGTGCTGGATTTCGAAAGCACCGGGCTGGCCACCGCCCGGGCCCGGATCATTGAAATCGGCGCCGTGAAGCTCATGGACGGGCAGATTGTGGATTCCTTTCAGGAGCTGGTGGATCCGGGAGAGCCCCTGAAGGAAAAGATTACCGAGGTGACGGGGATCACCGACGGGATGCTCTCCGGGAAGCCGAAGGCCGCGGAAGTGCTGCCCCGGCTGATGGACTTCATCGGGGACTGCCCCATCGCCGCCCATAACAGCGCCTTTGACGGCGCCCTGCTGCGGGCGGAACTGAAGCGGCTGGGACGAAGCTATATCAATCCGGTGATGGATACCCTGACCTACGCCAGGAAGCTGTATCCGGAGCTGAAGAGCTTCAAGCTGAAAAATCTGTGCCGGCATCTGGGGGTCAGCCTGAAGAACGCCCACCGGGCGGTGCATGACGCCACCGCCACCGCCCAGTGCCTGCAGAAGATGTTTGAGGAGACAAGGGAGAAGCATCCGGAGATCCGGAGCCTTTCCGACCTGAACCAGGGGCTTAAGGGCGGCGCCATCGGCAGCAGCGGGCCCATCATCC
>CAZMFY010000064.1:0-10790 GCA_964565635.1 uncultured Oscillospiraceae bacterium | reverse complement strand
TCACGGTGTTGGCGGCGCATTCCCGGATGGCGGCGGCGAGCGTCTCCCGGGGAGCCTCCTCCGTGGGCGGAATGCCGGTCAGCTCCACCCTCACCCCGATGGCCCGGGCCATGCCGACCGCCTCCGCCAGGGGATCCACGGCGGTGTCGTCTCCCTCATATTCCCGCAGCAGGTAGGTGTTGGCGTTCCTCAGTGCCTGCAGCAGCAGCTTTTCGTCGATGGAGGCCGGATTGCCGAGATAGTGGCGGCTCTCCAGCAGCACGCTGCCCAGCTGGTCATGCACCGTCATCCGGGCGGTCAGCAGCTCCTGGGCAATGATGATCCGCTCCGCCTGGCGGTTGTAGATCTTCAGGCGCAGCTGGATATCCCGGAGCTTCCGGTTCTTTGCCTGCAGGTCCTCCAGGATGCGGACCTGCTCCGTCATGTCTGTGGCGGTCATCTGGCTCAGGTCGCTGCCCGGCGTCTCCAGGCGGCGGAGCTGCCAGATCCTGCCCTCCGCGGTCACCCGGTCCCCGCTCACCGCCGCCCGGAAGACGTTCCAGTCGGTGAGCAGCTTTCCGGTGAGCGCCGCGGACAGGTGATCCATCACCAGGTTGCGGAAGACCACTGCGCCGTCCGGCGCCGCAAAGGCGATGCCCACCGGCAGCAGATCCATGGCCTGCTTGACGCTGTCCGGCGTCACGTGATCCCTGCGGTATCGGAGGGCATCCCGAACGGTGAGCCCCAGAACAGCGGCCGTCACGGCCTCAAGGCTCCACATGGCCCAGGCCGGGCAGGCGCAGAAGGCCGCCAGCCAGGCCGGAGGCTCCGGAATCCACGCCGGGAAATTGATCTCCCAGGCAATCACGGACAGGCTGAGCCAGAAAACAGCCGCGCTGAGCGTAAGGAAGGCCAGAAGGGCACCCCAGGTCCGGCGGCTCCACCCATCCCGAAGGGCGGCGATCACCACCGCCATCTGGCCGGTGATCAGCAGGAACAGCAGCCCCAGCAGGGGCAGCCGCGTTTCGGACAGCAGGGCTTCCCGGATGGTCATCTTCCCTCACCCCCCTTCCCTTCGGCGGGGAGCTCCACGTACAGGATCCCCTCCACCTCCCGGGTCCGGGCGGCCACGGGGAGATCCGGCAGATCCGGCATGTCCGCCGCCGCGGCCAGCACGAGGGCATCCTCCTGCCAGGAAACCATCAGGGAGGAGGCCCTGCCCATCAGCTGCTCAGCCAGCGCTTCAAAGGCGTCGTACAGGGCGATGACCGCGGAGGCGGGCAGGTCCAGCTCCTGCTCCGGCTGCCGCGCGTCGGTCCGCAGTCCGGCGAGAGAAAGATAGTTTGCCGACTCCCGAAGCGCCAGAAACAGCGCGTGGGTGCTCAGACTGTCCTGCTCCGCGGCCAGCAGGAGCAGATTCGTTTTTCGCTTCACATAGGCGTTCAGCACCGACACCCGGGCCAGCCGGTCCCGGAAGTCCGGTGCGTCCGGCTTCATCTGCTCCAGCAGCCCTTCGATGCGCTGCTGGCAGGGATACATGGTCTCCGCGATCTCGTGGTAGATCCGGTGGCGGGACTGCAGCCAGGCGTCCTTCTCCCGCTGCTCCGTCTCGGCCCGGATCAGGCTGTTCTCCGATTCGATCAGCTCGTTGGCCTCCGAAAGCTGCTCCCGGATCCGGAGCACCTCTCTTTCATCCTCCGTCCAGAAGGCATAGCCCCCGTGCACCGCCCGCCCGGAAAGCTTCAGGTCCGGCGTCAGGCGGACCGGGGAAGCCAGGGCCTCCCGAAGCTGCGCCTCCGCGGCCTCCGGCGCGGTTCCGGAACGGTAGACGGGCCGCAGCGCTCCGTCCGTCACCAGGGCCGGCGTCCGCAGCATCCGGAAAAACCCGGGATAGTCCCCGTTATGGGGGATCATCCGGCCGCGGATGCAGACCTCAAACACCCCCAGCATGCCGAAGATATGGATCTCGGGATTGTTGTACATGCGCGGAAGCGTCGATCCCTCCGTCACCATCGCTACGAAAGCCAGCAGGCCGAACCACAGTGCCACAACTATGCCCAGATACGGCAGCGCCTTCCGGTACTTCCTTCCCGCCTCCCGCAGCAGCACCGCCAGCCCCGCGGCAAAGCTCAGGATCATCCAGCCGTAGATCGCGTAGAACAGCGGCCCGTTTCCATAGGTGCCGCCGTCCACGGCAAACTCGTGCAGGGGCACCCTCGGCGCATACACCCCAAAGTGAAGATCGTTGGTCAGCGCCAGCAGGGAGAGCAGGCCGGGCGGAATCAGCAGCAGCGCCTCGTCCCACCGTCCCTGCCGGTCTCCCCGCCGGATGCGCAGGCAGGTCATCAGGAAAAGGGTCGGGATCACTGTCATGGGCACAAAAAACAGGTAGACCAGGTATCGCATCACCGTCGGATTCGTGGTGAAGCGGTACTTGAACACCCTGAGCAGCTGATACAGCAGCATCAGCAGGGCGGCGCCTATCATCCCGTTTTTCGCCCGGGAGGGCAGAAGCCTGGATCGGACGGACTGGAACCAGGAAAGCAGCAGCCCGATGTAGATCAGGTAATTGCATCCTGCCATCAGGGCGTCCACCGCCGGATTCCCGGTCCGGGAAAGGGCGTTTGCCGTCCCGCCCAGCAGCAGGAAGGCCGCAAAAAGCCCGGTACGGCGCGTGGTCGTGCGGTCGTTCACTGCGTTCACCCCCTCTTCCGACGGCTGTTTCCCGTTCATTTTCACTGTCCAGGGACGGAGACCGGCATTCTCCCGGAATCTCCCGGATTCGATCTGTTTGTATTATTAACGGCAACGGAGAAAAATGCAAGTGAACAGATCCGTTTTTTCCAAAAATCAGACCCGTCAGGATACGCTGCGGCCCGCCCGCAGGCGCGATCTGCGCCGGATGCGCCGCAGGCTTCAAGCGGGGATATCGGAATACCGGGCGATATGCCGCTGAAACGAAAACATACCCGGGCGGTTCTGCCCGGGAATTGTCTACAGACCGCCCTATGAAACGAACTCACTGCTGCTTCAGGTGACCCTGGGCTGCAGCCACAACAAATGTACCTTCTGCTATGTGTACCCGGATGTGCAGATCAGGGTTTATAGGTGGACTTTCAAATGAATCAGAAGCATTCCGAGGGAACAGACTGAGGAAAAAATAGTGCATACGCACCATTGTTTTTTTATAAAAAAAGCAAAAATGTGTCAAATACACCATATATGACATTGACATTATGCATTTCATGGAGTATGAATAAGACAATGGTCCGGTGAAGCTGCGGTATCGCAAGGGATCCTTAAAAAACTTACATAAAGGGGAGTTGCGAAATGAAGAACGGAAAGACTGTCAGACGCCTGGTATGGATCATGACCCTCTGCGCCACGCTGCTATCCTTCGTGATGACGGCCTGTGCGGATACGCCTCCCGAATTCCAGTTTGAAAATGCAAAGGTCATGAATCACTGCGATGTGGAGCTCGAGGGAAACACGATCGTCGTGACCGATACGGATTTCAACGAGGATGTATGGGATTCCAAGTTTCTGATCGACGCCGGCGTGGAGCTGGAGCCCGGCGAGCCTTACACCATCAGCTTTGAGCTGGAGGGAGACGAAGGCGTGGGCGAATTCTTCCTCTGCAAGGGCGAGTCCCTGGATATTCGCTACGACGAGACCTTTACCGCCGAGACCGTAGAGGAGCCCGCGCAGGAAGAAGCGCCCGCCGAGACCGCAGCGGAGCCCGCGCAGGAAGAAACCTATGAACCCGTGGCGTACAATCTGTATCCCGCTCCGGAAGGCGGCTATGTGGGGGATACCATGCCCTTTGTCACCGAGGACGGGACCCTGGAGATCTACTACCTCTATGATACGGACCACAATGGCCAGGGCTACCACCCGTTTTACAAATACAGCACCAAGGACCTGTGCGGCTATGAGGATCACGGCATGGTGCTCAACTTTGGCCTGATGTCGGAACCGGATCCCGCGCTGGGCACCGGCTCTGTCCTTCAGGATCAGGAGGGGCTCTATCATCTCTTCTACACGGGCCACAACGATTCCGGGAACAGCGGAAAGGGCAAGGAGTGCATCATGCACGCCACCAGCACCGACCGTGAAAACTGGACCAAGATTCCGGAGGACACCTTCTTCAGCCCCGACAACTATTCCAAGGACGATTTCCGGGATCCCGAGGTGTTCTGGGTGGAGGAGGAGCAATGCTACTGGATGCTTGTGGGGGCCCATGACGATTCCGTGGGCGGCGTCGTGGTGCGGTACACTTCCACCGACCTGAAGAACTGGGAATTCTGCGGGAATCTCTATGAGCCCATCAAGCACTTCATGCTGGAGTGTCCGGATCTGTTTTCCATCGGCGATAAATGGTATATCACCTACAGCTGGGACTGCGTGACCTACTATGCCATGGGCGATTCCATGTACGGCCCCTTCACGGCGCCGAAGGACAATATTCTGGACGGGACAGCCAGCAACGGCTTTATCTTCTACGCCGCCAAGAGCGCGACGCTCAACGGAATCCCCTATCTCTGCGGCTGGCTGGGCCGCGCGGGACTGGGCGTTGACTCCGGCATGTATCAGTGGGCCGGCAATGTGATGAATCATCAGCTTGTGCAGCATGAGGACGGGACCCTCGGCGTTCGCGCGCCGGAGACCTTCTCCGGATATTTCACCGTGGACAAGCCCTTCACCGCCGAGGCCAAGGAGGGCCAGGTGGAGATCGACGGCAGCAGCATCAGTCTCTCCGCGGAGGAGGGGGCATATGCCGTGGCTGACATGGGCATGCGCGCGCCGACCATGATGCTGGAATGCGACGTGACCCTGGACGACGGCGGCTGCGCCGGCTTCGCCTTCGGCGGCACCGAGCGGGATCCCAGCTATACGGCGCTCTGCCTGGACGCGAAGAGAAAGGTCCTGCATTATGAGGGCCTTATGCTCAACGAACTGAACCAATACAATCCCGAAGCCTATACCCGCTTCAAGTTCGCTTCCGGGGAAACCCATCATGTGACCCTGGTCTGCGAAAATGAGATCGTGGTCCTGTACGTGGACGATGTAAAGGCGCTGAGCCTGCGCGTCCGTCACTCCATCGACGGCGCGCATATCGGCGTTTTCTCCGACGGATGCGGCGCTTCCTTCAGCAACATCACCATGAAGGTGCCCGACTGATTTCATCCCTCCGGCCGCTGTCATGCGGCCGGAAGGCCCTAAGCGTTACGAAAGCCCTCTACGCCTGCAGATCCAGGCGCAGAGGGCTTTTTATTTGCCATATGAAAGGCATCAAAAAACCGCAGACATGGCCAGGAAGCGCATGCCTGCGGCGGAAGGTACCTTTTCCCCTGCCCATCAGGGGCTCCGGATCAGCAGATCAGCGCAAGGCGCTGTTCCATCGCGGGGGCGTCGAAGGGAGAATCCTCTTTATTCGACGGTCACGGCGCAGGGCTTGGCTTCCTTCACAGCGGTCAGGAGCGCGCCCAGCAGATCGCCGTGGGCATCGGACAGGGACATGGTGGCGCCGGTGAGGGCATCCACATTGGCCTTTTCCGCATCGGTGAGGGCGTTCCACTTGGCCAGGGCCGCTTCGTCGGTGGCTCCCTCGCGGATCACGCGGCCGTTGGCGGCGCACTGACGATCAAAGAAGGACTGCAGCTCTTCCGCGGTCTTGCCCAGATAGAACTGCTCGAAGATGTCCATTTCCTGGGTCCAGGTGCCGCTGTTCATCTTATACAGATCGCCCAGATCCCGCTTGGTGCGGAAGGCGGGCAGCATGGCGGTGAAGGTATCCGTGGTCTGCTCCGCAACGCCGTCTACCTTGCCGTCGCCGTCATCATCGGAATTGTAGCTCTGGCCCGGCCATCCGATGAATACGTTATCGTTGGCACTGTCATGGTTGGGGGTGATGATTTCAAGAATATCCTCCCGGGCCGCGCAGATCCTGCCGTCGCCGTCCAGCAGCGTTCCGGCAGTCACCACGTTGAAGGAATACACGGGCACTTCCTGATCATCCTTCCCGGGTCCAAGCCGAGGCGTAACCACGACGCCCAGTCCCAGACCGGAAACTTCGGAGGCGGCCACGGCCTGCTGATTGTTCAGGGCCTTGATGACCGTGCCCAGGATATCGCCGTGCGCGTCGGAGAGGGACATGGTGGCGCCGGAGAGAGCATCCACGCTGGCCTTTTCCTCATCGGTGAGGGCGTTCCACTTGGCCAGGGCCGCTTCATCGGTGGCTCCCTCCCGGATCACGCGGCCGTTGGCGGCGCACTGACGATCAAAGAAGGACTGCAGCTCTTCCGCGGTCTTGCCCTTGAAGAAGTTTTCATAAACATCCATTTCGCTGGTCCAGGTGCCGCTGTTCATCTTGTAGGCGTCACCCAGCATGCGCTTGGTTTTCCAGGAGGGGAGATCGGCAGAGAAATTCTCGGCGGTCTGCTCCATCACACCGTCCACCTTGCCGTCGCCGTCGTTGTCCGCATTGTAGGTCGCGCCCGGCCAGCCGGCCAGGGCATTATCCTCGGCGCCGTCATGATTCGGGGTAATGATCTCCAGGATGTCCACTTCCGCATCTACGATTCTGCTGTCGGCATCGGAAGCCACGTAGGCGACGACCACGTTGAAGGAATACACGGGTACTTCCTGATCGTCCTTGCCGGGGCCCAGACGGGGCGTGACAACCACACCCAGCCCATGGCGCAGGCCGGAAGCGCTGACAGCCGCTTCCTCGACGGGCACGGCAGGCTCGTTCTCAATGCCCAGGGCGTTTTTGACCGCGTTGAACACGCCGTTGCTGGTCCAGGTCGCGCCGGCCACGCCGTCTACTCCATCGATGGTGCCCGCAGCCAGAATGGCCTGCTGCAGCGGCTCCAGTGCCTGACCGCCGATTTCGGGGGTTTCTTTTTCACCGGTCAGGGTCAGGACGGTGATTTTATCGCCTTCCACGGTTACTTCAGCGGTGATAGGACCGCCAAAGCCATCCGCCTCGCCGTGAAAGACCCCATCGGCAGCCAGGGCGGCCGAGCCGGTCAGCATCATGACCGCGCAGAGAAAGAGTGCCAAGATTTTTTTCATAGGGGTTCCTCCTTTTATTTTTCCCGGCTTAAAAGCCGAAAAATATCTGTAAACCGCTCTCCTCCCCAGACCATCCGGCCGCGGGATCATCACGGGTCCTGCCGGGCAGCATGAATGCTTCCGTCCCGCAGCCCCGGATGCGCTTTGGCCGGAACAGAGATCAGGCGCGGCGGCCCCGGAAACGGCGATGCTCTGCGGGAAACAATCCAGGGAATGTATTTTTCTCTCGCGGAAGGGTTGGATCGCTCTGTTTATTCCCTCTTTGAGTGTTCCGATTATATCGGTTTATCGTTAAACCGTCAAGATGGGATCTGCTCCATAAAAAGAGATACAAAAAACGCTCCAGACATGGCCGGAGCGGTGATGCGGGGCGGTACTTGCCAGCCCCGTCCGGAAGGATTATACTGGTACCCGAGGCAGAAAATGCCCTGATCACAGCGGGAGGGTATGAAAATGAAAAAACGGTTTCGGATTCTTCTGGCCCTGGTGACGGTGCTGACAATGGTCCTGGGGGCCGCGGCTTACGGGGAAGGGGAGACGGAGCATCCTCTGATCTGCATCTCCATCCGGGATTACGGAGATATTTACGCGGAGCTGTATCCGGAATATGCGCCGCTGACGGTGCAGAATTTTCTGAATCTGGTGGGGGAGAAGTTCTATGACGGGCTGACCTTCCACCGGATCATCAACGGGTTTATGATCCAGGGCGGGGATCCCCTGGGCAACGGAACCGGCGGCAGCTCCGAGAAAATCAAGGGAGAGTTTTCCCAGAACGGCGTAGACAATCCGCTGAAGCATGACCGGGGCGTGCTCTCCATGGCCCGATCCTCGGATATGGACAGCGCTTCCTCTCAGTTCTTTATCATGCATGCGGAAGCGCCTCACCTGGACGGGAGTTACGCGGCCTTCGGACGGGTGCTCTGCGGCATGCCCGCAGTGGACCGGATCTGCACGGGGACGCCGGTTCAGGATCAGAACGGAACCGTGGCCGGGGCGGATCAGCCCGTGATCGAGGAGATTCGGGTTGCGGAACCCCAGGAAGCCCAGGCGGCCATGGAGCAGGAACTGGCCGGCGGCCGGGCGGGCGCGGTCTATCAGGATCCTTATTCTTCGCTATCCTTCCCGGTGGCCGAAGGATGGAATCTGGCAGGATATCCCAGTGCCTCCACCGCGCGGTTTGAACCGGAGGCGGATCCGGAAAAGAGTATGGACCTGCTCAGCGTGGATCTGTGGGCGATTTATTCCGACGCGCTGACCCAGCATGGCTATACAAGGGATGCGCTGGATCTGAAGGCCATGGTGGATCTGGGCCTGCTCGGCCTGGATCTCAGCGCCCTGGAGCATGAAACCCGGGAGGAAACGGATTTCTACGAGGCGACGCTGGAATCCGGCCGGGCCCTGATCTGGGGCCGGAACGGCGCCATCTATCAGGCGATTTTCCACGGCGGGGCAGAGGATCCGCTCTACGCAGAGGCGACGGCGATGCTGGACCAGGCTGTTTATGAGGGTTCTGCGGAATAAACGCTTTGCCGGCATGAACCAGGACAGCCGGATTTCCCGCATGGAGGGCTCAGGCTGACCCAAGCGCGGCGGGGCATGGGCCGGGACCTTCGGGTCCGACGCGCAAGCAAGGTGAGATGCATAGGAAAGGCCGAAAGCATGCTGTCCCCTTTCTTTACGCGGAAGCCGTCCGGCTTTCCGCATAGCGAAACTGCTTTGTGATCAGCCCTGAGACAGGGCTGGAATACAACCGGATTTGCCGATCAGATCAGGGCTTTCCACCCTGCCTGCCAGATTGGATACGGGGACCGCCACAGGATGGCGGTCCCCGCTGATTTTATAGGGAATTGTGTTTACTTAGGCGACGGCCGCCTTGTTTTTCTTCGCGGAGCGCACCCACATGAACACGCCCAGCACGGTCATCAGGCAGCAGAGACCCGCCGCGGTGTACAGCAGTTTCTGCCACCAGGGGGTGATCGGGATGATCTTCGCGTTGCCGATGTTCATGGCATGGCTGTGGGTTACGTTGTAGGCGATGTTCTTCACAGCCTGCTGCACGGCCGCCACGATGGCGGGGTTGTCCTGCAGTCCGTCCAGGGTGGCGATACCCATGGAGTAGCCGTCCCAGAGATCCTGGCCGGCCAGCACGCCGTAGCGGTAATCCATGTACTTCGCATAGACGGAGCAGTCCGTGATGGCCGCGCCGATCATGCCCCACTCATCGCGGAGGATGCCGGTCATCAGGCCCCGGTTGCCGCCGGACCAGACCGCGCCGATCCGGTTGAAGGAGGACATCACGTTGCCGCCGGACTGGGAGATCGCGCCCCGGAAGGGCTCCAGATAGAGCTCCCGGATGGCCTGCTCGTTGCTCCAGGTGGCGATGCCGTAGCGGCCTTCCTCCTGGTCGTTCAGGGCAAAATGCTTCATGAAGACGTAGACGCCCTTGTCCCGGATGGCCTTCACCTCCACGGTGGCGACCTTGTTGCTCAGGAAGGGATCCTCGGAGTAGTACTCGAAGTTGCGGCCGGAGTAGGCGGTGCGGTGAATGTTGCCGCCGGGGCCGTAGAGGCCCGCGTAGACTTTGTCCGCGCCCGGCTCGGTGGCATGGAGGAAGTCCTCGCCGATGCAGCTGCCCATGTCCTCGATCAGTTCCAGGTTATAGGTGGCGGCCATCACGTCCTCGGAGGTGTAGGCCATGGCGGAGGTACCGCCCATCAGGGAGGCGGTGAAGCCCTGGGGGCCGTTCTCGTCCAGGGTGCCCGGCAGGTTGACGGAGGGCACGGCCTGGGTCAGGTGGAAGCCGTTGTAAACCAGGTTGGTCATTTCCTCATAGGGGATCTGGCTGACCAGGTCCGCCCAGCGGGGATCGTCATACTTCGCCTCCGCCAGCTCGCCGGCGTTCAGCTTGCCGGCAACGCCCATGGCAGGCATGTCCTTCACATGGGACCAATAGGCGGCGATCATCTTGTTCATGATGGCCTCGTGGCCGGCGTCCTCGTGAGTCAGGCCGTCCGCCCACATCCGGGGGGTGATGAACAGGGACTGGGTCGTGGGATACGTACCGGTCCAGTCCTGGCGGCTCAGCCAGGTCACGGTCTGGCCTTCCGCGCCGTCGTACTTGTTCAGGTCGGCGTTGTCGAAGAGGTTGGTGATGGCGTTGCCGGTGACGGAGGACTTGGAGAAGGTCTCCGCATCGAACTTGCTGTTGGTCCACTTGGCGGCCAGATCCGCCTTGCCGTCCGCCTGGGCGCCCTTCAGGGCCAGGATGTTGTTCACCGCGTCATGGGCGTTCTTGCCCACGGTGAAGTAGTAGTCGCCGTCCTCGAAGATATAGGTCTTCAGGTTGTTGGCGTCGTAGGAGATCAGATCCTCGCGCTCGACGCGGATCTCGAAGTGCTCGGTCTCGCCGGCTTTGATCATCTTCTTGTCGAAGCCGCAGAGCTCCACGGCGGCCTTCTCCACAAGATGCTCCTTGTCATATTCGGTGTAGGGGCTCTGGAAGTAGATCTGGGCGGTGTGCTTGCCGTCCACGGCGCCGATGTTCTTCACGTCCAGGGAGACGGTGAAGCTGCCGTCGCTGTTCGCGTTCAGCTTGAAGTTGCTGTATTCGAAATCGGTATAGGACAGGCCGTAGCCGAAGGGGAAGGCCACGCAGTCGTCATAGTTCCAGCTGCCGGAGTTACCCTGGCCCAGCACGCTGTCCTCATAGCGGGTCTCGAAGTAGCGGTAGCCCA
>CAZMFY010000063.1:2214-10826 GCA_964565635.1 uncultured Oscillospiraceae bacterium | reverse complement strand
GTTGACTTCGGAGCGATCACGTTCGAGAAGTCCGGTACCTACGAGTACAAGATCACCGAAGAGGCTGGTAAGGATACTGATCACTGGAAGTACGATACAAACGTTTACGACATAACGATTACGGTGATCAATAACGACGGTAAGCTTGAAGCTACAGTATCCGGCAAGGCGGAATTCAAGAATGAATACACGCCCGATCCGATTGATGTTGATCCTAAGGATCCTGACGGCGACAGCACTACCGCAGATGCGTTCTTAACCAAGCTTATTGAAGGCGCTGGCTTTGTTACCAGAGACTTCTCCTTCGAGATCGAAGCCGTAACCGAAGGTGCTCCGATGCCTGAAAGCAATACTGCTACCATTACTGTAACAGGTACTGACAAACAGGCAGTTGTACCTTTCGGAACAATTACCTACACAAAGAGCGGTACTTATGAATATCTGGTAAAGGAAACGACTGAGAGTGACGAAGACTGGACCTGCGATAATAACGAGTACAAGGTTACCGTCACGATTAAGAACAATGACGGTGTACTTGAACCCGAAGTAGCCGGTACCACAATCACGAATATCTTTACCAAGAAACCGCATCTGACCATTACCAAGACCGAAACCAGCACCAGAACCACGGTTGACGGATATCTGGTTGGCGACGTGATCACGTTCAGCATCAACGTGGTGAATGATGGTAACGTAACCATTACGGACATCAACGTGCTCGACCAGTTCAAGGGACTGCCTTACGGCGCGACCTTGCTGACGGGAACCGGCTACACGGTGAACGCGAACTCCGCGCACATCGACAGCATGGATCCGGGTGCGAGCATCACGATCCCGGCAACCTACACTGTGGTTCAGGCCAACGAGGCTACGGTCATGACCAACCAGGCCACGGCGACAGCTAAGGATCCTGACGGCGAAGATCCCACGATCGTGCCCGGCGAGACTCCCGTACCTGTGACCACGGCCTATACCACCGCGACAGTCAACTTCGGCTGGCTGAACGATACGGCGGCCACACGGCCCGGAGCGATCGGCGTACAGCTGTTCTACGTGGATACCAACGGCAACCTGGTTGCTGTACCGGATTCCGTAAAGCAGGTCACCAAAGCCGGCGGTTATACCGCGACAGTTGAGAAGCTGCCCAGGTATGACAAGAACGGACAGCGGATCAGCTACATCTGGCGGCAGAACCTGACTCCGAACGGATATACCTTCGTACGGAACAACGACCGCGGCGAAGCGGGTGTCGGACCGTTCTTCACAACGATCTGGAACATTTGGCCGAATCAGAACAACTTCATCAACATTGAAGACTTTGATACGCCTTTGGGCCTGGGGAACGTGTTCAACAACGTGGGCGACTGCTTCGAGTAATCGAAACGGAAACCTGGACTAAGACTGACTTAGAACCCGGCGGTGGGGAAACCCGCCGCCGGGGGATGACCCAAACGCACAGGACCCCCTCACTCCGAGAAAATCGGGGTGAGGGAAACCTGCGTGTTTACGGACTTTGAGACATGGCGGCGGGTTCCGCCTTCATGTCTCGCAGCCTGGTTGGGTTGCGGTTACACCCAGAGAAAGCAGGTAAAAGGTATGAAAAAGATCATTGCACTGCTCCTGATGATGACCATGCTTTTCAGCAGCTTCAGCTTCTCTTTTGCGGAGAACGCGGATGACGCTGCGAAAGCGGAAGAGACCGTCGCCGTTGACGAAGCGACGGAAGAGGCGGATGCGGAAGAAGATACCGACGAAGCTGAAGAAGACGATGAAATGGCCGACATGGATCTGGTTCCCATGGCAGTGGAACTGGATCCGGAGGTGGTTCGGACCATGGGTCTGTCCGCGGCCACGGCTGTTGCCTACGGTGTGGATCCGGCGGAGCTGGTCTATTACGATCATCTGATCGTAGGTAACCCTACGGAGATGCTGGGCGACTTCTTCACCAACATGTGGGGAAACCGTACGTCCGATATCGACGTGCGGGAGCTGCTGCACGGATATAACCTGGTCTGGTGGAACGGCGGGATGGGAGCCTATGAGGTAGATCCCAACGTAGTACTGGATCTGGTTGGCGTGGAGGAAGAGGCTACCGGAAACCGGACTTATACCTTCATGCTGCAGAACGATCTGCAGTACAGTGACGGCACACGGATCAACGCCTGGGATTACGCCTTCAGCCTGCTGCTGACCCTGAGCCCGGAGATCGCAGAGATCGGAGCGGACCGGCTGAAGAACAGCGGAGCACGCGCGATCATTGGCAGTGAAGCCTACATGAACGGCACCACTGACCGGCTAGCCGGCGTACGGGTTACGGCGGACAACACCATCAGCATTACGCTGGACGGAGAGTTCCTGCCCTTCTTCTTTGAGCTGGCGCTGCTGAGCTGCACGCCCTATCCCAGAAGCGAGATCGCTCCCGGGGTACAGGTGCGGGACAGTGAGGAAGGCGTCTATCTGGAAGGCGATTTCACGGCGGAACTGCTGGCGGAGACCATCAACGGCGCGGACGGATACCGGAGCCATCCGAAGGTTGTAGCCGGCCCGTATACCCTGAAGAGCTGGGACGGCACTACCGCGGAATTCACCAAGAACGAATACTTCAAGGGCAATCCCAGCAATGAGATCGTCCTGATTGACAACCTGACCTATACCACCATCACCAACGAAACCATGAACGCACAGCTGGTGAGCGGGGAGATGGAGCTGCTGAACAAGGTCGCGTATGTGGACTCCATCAGCAAGGGTCTGGAGGATATGGCGAATGAAGAAAACGCCATCGCCAACGGAAACTATCCCCGGAGCGGCCTGGCCTATCTGGGCTTTGCCTGCGAGAAGGATACGGTCAGCAGCGAGGCTGTTCGTCAGGCCATTGCCTGGGCGATTGACCGGGATGCCATCATGAGCACCTACACCGGATACTACGGAACCCGGGTTGACGGATACTATGGCGTAGGACAGTGGATGTTCGGTCTGGTTCGTGGAACCACGGAGCCTCCGATTGACGAGGAGAAGGAACGGGGACCCCAGGATATGACCATTGAAGAAGAAACGGCTGCCTGGGAAGCGCTGCCGGAAGAATGGGCGAAGCTGAACACTTACGGACAGCTGGCCATCGACGCGGAACCGGACGAAGAAATCGACATGGAAGCCAAGCTGGCGGAAGCCAACCGGCTGCTGGATGCGGACGGATGGACAAAGGGCGAGGACGGCATCCGGGAAAAGAACGGCGTGAAGCTGGATCTAACGCTGGTTTATCCGGAAGGAAACCGGATCGGTGAGATTCTGGAGAGCAATGCGGTTAACTATCTGGCGGACGTTGGCATCAAGGTGACCCTGAAGGCTGTGCCGATCAACGAACTGAACGCCATGCTGCTGGAAGAAGATCGTCAGATGGATATGTTCTTCCAGGCCAGCAACTTTGACATCGTGTTTGATCCCAGCGTTGTATTTAATCCTGACGACGAGCAGGCCATTACCCGGCAGCAGGATCGGGATCTGTACAGGCTGGCTGTTGAGATGAACCAGACGGAACCCGGGGATTCCCTGGGCTACGTACAGAAGTGGATCGCCTTCGAGCAGAAGTTCAATACGGCGCTGCCGGTACTGCCGCTGTACAGCAACGTATACTTCGACTTCTACACCGATCTGCTGAAGGATTACGATATTCCGACCAATGCTACCTGGAGCCAGGCGATTCTGGGCGCGGCGAAAGTGTTCATTCCGGAATACGAGATTCCGATGGTTCCGGCGGATGAGAATGCCGAAGGCGAAGTAACAATGGATGACTGATTGACTGAGTTAATGAAAAATGTTCCCGCCGGAACTCTGGCGGGAACATTTTTTAAAGAATAATGGGGATAGCCTTCTACAAAAAGGGATAGATGTTTGTGCAAAGAGCAACAGAAATGGAGATGGAATCAGATGAACAGGAAGAATAACCTCAGAAATGGAAAAAGCAGCTGGCTTATCTATTTGATGGTTATGTATGGCGCAATTGTGCTTGTTCGTTTTCTGCTTGCGATGATGACGACATCCTATCCTAAAGTAGGGATTGACGAATTTTTATACTACAGTCTTGGAAGATCTATCGCAACGGAAGGTAAACTGCTGTTTCGTGGGCAAAGTGCGGATTATGCATATCTTGTTTATCCGCTTCTGCTTTCTCCGATTTATCTTTTATTCGGTGAAGGAGCACCTTTCTATCGGCTTATTCAACTTTGGAATATCATCATGATGTCTTCATCTATTTTTCCCCTTTTTTTTCTGGGAAGACAGATGCTTGGCAATGAAAAGAAGGCTTTCATTTTTGCTGGACTTTCTATGCTGCTTCCGGATTTTATACTGGGTAATCTGATTTTCAGCGAGGCCGTTATCTACCCGCTCTTCTTCTGTCTGATGTATTGTGCCTTCCGCTATTTTGAGGGATATGATCATCGATATCTTTTATGGGCTGGTATGCTGGGTGGATTACTGTATTCGACGAAACCCGGTTCTGTTGTACCGGCTGCTGTATTCCTGCTTGTTGCAGTCATCAGGCTAATGATTCTAAAAAAGCCGAAAGAGCTGACATGGGTTGCGGCGGGAGTTCTGTTTTTTATCGTAACGGCGGGAATGTTTTTTGCCCTTGGGAGATATGTTTTCGGCTATGAAGGAGGTCTCTTCTCCCTATATGAGATTCAACTTGCTGAAGCCCGTGAATGGGATTGGAGTATTTTCTTCAAAACGCTTGCTGTTTTTCCCTTCTATTTTATTCTCTCGTGCGGAATCGCAGGGGTTCTTTTACCCCTAATTTCGTTCGGACGTTGGGAATCAGGGAAACGTATATTTGTCTATTATCTTTTTGCATCGATTGCTGTTATGATGATTGGAACTGCATGGGCGATCGAGCAAAGTACATCCTATAACAATATTCACCTTCGCTATATTGCCATGTATATACCTATGCTGCTGCTTCTTTGTGAATACGCAGGGCATGAAGAGGATAAAAAGACGACGGTTGGTGAGGATAAATCAAAGAGAATAAAAAGTGGCATCCTTTTGGGATATATGATTCTTTGCTGCATGATCTTCGGATGTAAAATCATGGCCCAGACATCAGACGCGCATTCTCAGCTTGCAATTTCGTTTCTAAACGATCATTATTTGCCTGTTTCTATGGGATGGATTGGAAACGGAGTCATTATTCTTTTCTGCATTGCTTTGTTTTTGTTCATTTGTCTCAGATCAGAGAAAAAAGAATTCAAAGAAATATGTATATGGTTAATGGTTGCATGTATGACGTTGAACGGTGTACTAAGTTACGCCATTGAACGGAAAGGATACAGACCCGATCTGGAACAGGATGGATTATCCGCGCTGTCGCTGACAGAAGGAAAAGATTTTATTCATATACTTTCTTCGGAGGGCATCCTTGACCTGGGTACAGATGTGAACACAAAGAGAAACAATACATTTGTTTATAAGTTCGATTTTATGAATCACCTAAACGAAAACAAAGGATATTATATTCCTTTTGTTCCCGTACGCATGAGGGGAATGAGCAACGTTAAAGAAACACCGGATGTAGATACATTGATTGTAGATGGTGACAGCTTTCCTTTCTTTGTATGGAACGAAAACGTACAAGTTGAAGCTGTGAATAATCATTCACTTCTATATGTTATACAATTTACGCCTTCACATCGGCTGGCTGACAGCATGATGGGCAATCTTTCTCAGCACAGTTTAGTTCCTGAAACAAGAGGGATTATCCTGCTTTACAATGAGGATTATCTGGGAAAACCAATGACAATCCAGATCGAAGCAGAAAGCAAGATTGAGCAAACGATGGTGTTCAGCAGCTCCGGGGAGTCGCATGAGGTAGATGTTGTGCCTGGGAAGCATTTGTATGAGATAGGATTTGATTGCGGAGAGAGCATGATTTATTTTAAGATCCAGGAGGACACTGTTGAAATCTCCGCATATGATATAAGGGAAGGAAAATAGAAAACTGAACATTTGCTATCATTGAAGTTGACGGGAAATAAGGGAAATGGAGATCAGAATATGGGAAAAATGAATTCTATTAAACAGAGTAAGAATGCTGTCGTTAAACAATCTAAAAAAGCAAACAAGATTGATACGAATGCGAAAAACAGGACGATGCCAGTGAAAACCATTCTGGCATGTATGTGGGTAATCAGCGTAGCTGTGCGCTTTGCACTTGCACTGAATTTCCGGCATGGGCCATCCGTTGTGGTCGATGAAAGCCTTTATACGAACATTGCCAGATCTCTAGCGGCAGGGGAAGGAATTGCCTATCGGAGCCAGCCGGTTCCTTATCTCTATATCTTTTATCCGTTGCTGTTGACTCCGATTTACTTAATGCCGATTCAAATTGATTTTTATAGGGCAGTTCAGTTATGGAACGCCATGCTGATGAGTACAGCAGTTATTCCTTCCTATTTATTGGGGAAGGATCTAACCGGAGACGATCGGAAAGCCCTACTCTGCGGTGCGGGAACGCTGCTGATGCCGGATATGTGCATGGCAGGATATCTAATGTCGGAATGCGTGGTGTGGCCTCTAAGCCTTTTGATGATGTGGACAGCCTGGCGGATGATCGGGCAGGAGGATCATAAAGTCCGGTATGGCATCTGGACAGGCGTATTGAGTGCGCTGCTCTTCTGGACGAAGCCGGGCACGATGGCCATGGGGGCGTCGATTTTGGTGGCGATGCTGATCTGGAGTATCGTAAAGAAAGATAAGGAGATGACTAAATCCGCAGGCGCCGGGGCCTGTGTTATGGCTGGGTTGATTTTATGCTTTTATCTGCTTTATATCTTTGGATTCGGATATCAGATGTCTGTGTTAGGGCTATATGATAAGCAACTGACGGAAACAAGTCTTGGATGGTACGCAGCGGTGGCAGAAACCAGCGTACTTCAGATTCTGTTGTTTGCTATTGGATGTGCTGGATTCTGTTTTGTCCTGCCGTATGTTTATTACAAACATTATGACGAAAAGCAGAAACAGTTTCTAATGATGTTCAGCATCGGACTGATGGTCACAGCGATTGGAACTGCAGCTCTGGTGGTCATGTACAAATGGAACGGGTCCTATACGAACATGAAGCTGCACCTACGGTACATGGCCATGTATATCCCGGTGATGATGGCTTTTACTGCAGCGATTCCGGAGAAAAAGATTGTCGGGAAGAGTGCTGTCATTGCTCTGGTTGTGATGGCGCTGTTGATCATCTTTCCCGGTGCAGGAGTCGGATCGGTACCGATAGCGTCTACCGCCATTGATTCTATGACATTGTCAGCGTGGCTGCAAAACGGAATGCTGGATAAAGGCGTCGGAATCGTGCTTACTGCTTTTACGGTGGTGTTTATCCTCTTTATTACTTCAGAAATTGGTAGAAATGGTCTGGATAAGAATTTAAGACGATTTTGTGCAATATTTATGGGCTTTTTTCTGCTTTACAACAATATTTGCGCTGTCATCAATGGAAACTGGGAGGTTGACCCGGATGCATTATCAGATGCACGTGAAGCCAATCTCATGCTGGAAGAGTCAGAAGAACCGGTTTTAGGTATTGGACCTCAACACTATCACGATATCAGACTATTTTATGAAGAATCACAACTGAGAAAACCTATGCAGATTACGACAATAGAAAATCTGCTTTTTGAGTTGCAACGTAATGGAGGAATATATAAAGCATATGTTCCTTTGGATCAGTCACCGAACGAAGGAAATCACAGCACGCCTGAAACCGGGACATTCCTGCTTGGCCCTTCAGTCAGGGAACATGTTGAAGTGAACCCGAAAGCAGAGATTCATACTACAGCACATGGATTTTACAGTATGGTAAGAGTGCCTGAAGGGGAACGACTTATTGATACCGCTTTTTATGGGTTGGACTGTGATACACTAAAAGCGGAGGATACAGCCTATCTAAGGTTTTATGATCCGGAAAGAGATCGAAGAACAGGAACTGAAACTATTCGATTTACTGCTTTAGCAAATCAAAACGGAGCAATTTTAAAAATAAGAAGAGAGGCGAAAACGCAGGAGATTGAATTGACTACCAGTGCTGCTGAATATGAGGTTCAGCTTGCAGGGGCCGGGGAAATTACTTTCACCGCGGATGACAGTGAAATTTATATTCTTTCCTATAAAACAGTTTCGGACAATTAAACATATTCTCCTTCAAACCAAAAAGCAGGCGATGCAGGCCTGCTTTTCTGTTACGGTCATTCTTGTGTCTGATAACTGTTGTCTGCAGTTTCTTTCGGTAATTATGATTGAATGGCAGCAGAAAATCATAACCATCTGCCAGGGATATTCTGTCAATTCGGCTCGCTGACAAAAGAGTTTGTAGTGGTATGTGGTATCATGTTTTGTGCAAAATGGCTGTAGATGGCATGTTGTTGAGCCACCAATGACGATTTTTCATATGAATAATCGCCATAGTCGATCAAAAAGCATCCATGGAGGCTGCGGGGAAACGAAATGAAATAAATGATCAAATGTAATTGATCTCAAGTAAGCGCTTCAGATAATCACGGATGTCGATGTGTGGCATATCGCTTTTGAGCTGCGGCAAGATTCTCGAATACGAA
>CAZMFY010000063.1:0-2204 GCA_964565635.1 uncultured Oscillospiraceae bacterium | reverse complement strand
TATGTATGGATTGAATTCGCATATATGAAACAAATAATCAAAAGCATCGTAAGCGCTTCACCAAATGACGGGTCCTCCGGTGTGAATTGATCACATATAATGGTAGTGCGATCAAAATACTGCGCATGCAGGGAGAGAGGCTACCATGAAAGCAATAGCAACTGTTGGAGAACGACTTCAGCTGATCAAGGACTGGCAGCTTAGTGGCCTGACTATCAGTGAATGGTGCCGCAGGAACGGGATTCATAAGAATACATTTAGCAACTGGATTCATCGGTTCCGCAAGCAAGGTCTACTGGAGACACCAGCGGTTATTCCGGAGCCAATCATTCGAGATCCCGTTAGCCAAGACATTGTGAAAATTGAAGTTGCGCGGAACTCGGGCTCTGCTACAAGTGGGATCATTTCTGAAACAGAAGCCAACTTTCCGGAATTCCCATTCTCAGACAGCCAAGGCCCGGTTATGGAGATCACCCTGGGCAGCGTCCAGATCAAAGTGAGCAACCAGGTCAACCCACAGCTCCTGGCAGAAGCAATTCGTCTGTTGGGAGGTAGTGCCGTATGTTAGCTGATATCACTAAGGTGGATAACATCTATATGGTCTGCGGGTATACTGATATGCGGAAGTCTATTGACGGACTGTGCGCAGTTGTAGAGGAAGTGGTGAAGAGAGATCCGCGCGAGAATTCCCTTTTCCTGTTCTGCGGCCTAAGAAGTGACCGGATCAAGGCTCTGCTCTGGGAAGGCGACGGTTATGTACTGATCTACAAAAGGCTGGCAGTGAAGGGACGATACCGTTGGCCTCGGAATAGTTCGGAAGCCAGGAACCTCACTTGGCAGGAGTTTGACTGGCTGATGTCCGGACTGGACATTGAGCAGCCCAAGGCGATTCGGGCTCAATTTACGTGATGTGCCAAAAGGCCTCAAGCCTTTGAAAATCCTTGCATTTTCAGAAAAAAATTTTTAAAAAAACCTCTTTTCCAAAAGGAGTTCATTTGCCTTATGTCGAATATATACATATAAGGAAATTCAAGGAAAAGGAGGTTGAAAGTCATGGCACACAGCTCAGCAAATTCAATGCTTCAGCGAGAGCTTCTGGATACCATTAAAGGACTGCGGGCCACGATTGAAAGCCTCCAATCCACGATTGAAGATCTCCGAAAAGCCTTGTCCGAGAGTCAGGAACGTGAACGTCTGGCAAAAGAACAGATTGAGGTCATGACCAAACGCCTCTATGGCCGTTCCAGCGAAAAGCATATGGTACAGTCCGAAGGACAGCTGGATTTCTTTAATGAAATTGAACTGGAAGCTGATCGGCAGACAGAAGAAGAATTTCCCTATGAAACCGAACCGGCGGAAGCTGGAAAAGAGAAAAGAAAGCGGAAGCCCCGTACACTGCGGAAGGAACTGTTTAAAGGTCTGAAGGTTGTGGATGAGGAGCCAATTGAACTGCCGGAAGAAAAGCAGTTCTGTGGCGAGTGCGGTACCAGGATGATTCCTATGGGACCGAAGCTTGTCCGCGAAGTTCTGAAATATACTCCGGCGAAGCTGGAATTGCATCGCATTTATGTGCAGACCTACATCTGTCCGGAGTGCAAGGAGAATGGCGAGAAGAATACGATTAAAAATGCCAATGCTCCAGACACACTGATTCCGCACAGTTATGCAGGGGAAACGGTTGCCGCTCACGCCATGTACCAGAAGTTTGTTAACGCGGTTCCTCTATACCGGCAGGAAAAGGACTGGGAGCAGATGGGAGCCTTCCTGAGTCGGGGAACGCTGGGTCGATGGATTAAGATTTGTTCGGACGAATACTTCGTCCCGATCTACAAATACTTCCACCGATTGCTACTGGGAAGACAGTTCGCAATGGCGGATGAGACAAGGCTCCAGGTACTCAAGGAACCGGAACGAAATCCGGAAACGGATTCATTCATGTGGCTCTTCCGGAGCGGTGAGGATGGTTTGCCGCCGATCATCCTCTACCGATACACGGAAACCCGGGCAAAATTTAACGCCGAGGAATTCCTGAAGGGATTCAAAGGCTACCTGATGACTGACGGGTATCAGGGATACAACAATCTGCCGAATATTACCCGTGAAGCCTGCTGGGCTCACATTCGGCGGAAGTTTTGTGATGCCATTCCCACGGGAAAGAAAGATGATCTGTCTGAACCGGCTGTCCAGGGCGTCCAATATTGTGA
>CAZMFY010000062.1:0-11140 GCA_964565635.1 uncultured Oscillospiraceae bacterium | reverse complement strand
GACAGCAACATCTATCCCACCAGCTGCGTCCGGGGCACGGTTCCGGAAGGCTGCATCTGGAAAACGGGCGGAAAGGTTGTCATCAAGAAGAAGGACTGAGCAAGTCCGAAGGGACAGACCGAAGAACCGGACGGACCGGAAACGAATCAGGCATCGGAATGTAAATACGTTTTAACCAATAAAGATAAAAGGAGAAAGTGAACATGAAGGTTATCATCGCCGAGAACACTCAGGATGCGGCCGTGAAGGCAGCGGACATTATGGAAAAGATCGTCCGGGAAAACCCGGAATGCACGCTTGGCCTGGCGACGGGCTCCAGCCCCGTGGGGATGTATCAGGAGCTGAGCCGGCGCTGCCGGGAAGAAGGACTGGATTTCAGCCGGATCCACAGCGTCAATCTGGACGAGTATGTGGGCCTGGAAGGAACCCATGACCAGAGCTACCGGTACTTCATGAACAGCAATCTGTTTGACCACATCAATATTGACAAGGCCAATACCTACGTGGCCAAGGGCACCGGGGATGTGGAAGCCAATCTGAAGGAGTTCAACGCGATTCTGGACAGGACGGATATCGAAATCCAGGTGCTGGGCGTCGGTCCCGACGGCCATCTGGGCTTCAACGAGCCCGGGGATACCCTGTATGACGGGGCCCACGAGGAAACCCTGGAGGAAAGCACCATCGAGGCCAACAAGCGCTTCTTTGCCAGCAAGGAAGACGTGCCGACCCGGGCTCTGACCATGGGGATGGGGAACATCATGCGGGCGAAGCGGCTGCTGATGATCATCGGCGGCAACAAGCAGGAAGCGGCGACAAAGCTGCTGATCCAGGATAAGATTGATCCCCACTGCCCCTGCACCTTCATGCGGATGCATCGGGACGCCACGGTGATCATCGAGAAGAAGCTGGCGGACGAAATCGGATACAAGGGATAAGATTTCCCCAGGGGAAGATCCCCCGCAAAGACAGCGAAACATATAAAACAGAGCTGTGAAGCAGGGACCGGACAGGTCAGCGCTTCACAGCTCTGTTTTTTCTCCTGAAGGAGGGGCTTTCATGGCTCTAAGCTTCTTTGGATTTCTCGGTTCCTCTGGCCCGCCCGGAGCTCCGGGGGGGATGAAGGGATCAGGGTTACAGCTGATCATCGCCGGGAACCCAGGGCATCAGGAAGCAGTTTACATACCAGGAGGTCCCTTTCTTATGGTTGCCGTAGGTGAAGATCTTGGACTCTTCTCCTGTCCGTTCTTCCTTGGGAACCAGAGTAATATTCTTCTTCTTTTCCGCCGCGGGATCGTAGTCGTAAATAAACATCCGCACCGTATTCTTCATGGCGCCTTCGATGCAGGTCAGGCGGTACTTTCCGTCGGGAAGGACCTGAATGTCGTATACGAAGCCCACATGCACATACTTATTGGATTTTTCCCCGTACAGGACGATGAACCCCTTCTGGGGAATGCTGGAGGTCCGGTGCATATACAGGTATCCCGGGGCTGTTTTCGCAGGGGAGGACCCCTTTACGTGGAAGATGGGTTCCGGCGCGATGCCTTCCTCCACTTCCTTTTTCAGCTCATCCTGGGGCAGCATGGGGATTTCCGCCTCCAGCATGCACCAGGTGACAAAGCCGGCGCACCAGGAATTCTTGCCCCAGTTATAATTATTGAACCAGGTGGTATACTTGTTTTTCACCCCCTGATCCTTCCCGCCCACGGTTTCCCATTCATTGTAGACGATATCCAGCAGATGCTGAATGGATTCCGGCGGCGCCACGATTTCCGTACCAATTTCCATCGGCGCGGGGGTGGGCGTGGCCTTGGCCTTTTTGGCCGCCAGGGCAGAGGTATGGAAGGGGAGAAGCATCAGCATCAGCAGCAGGCAGAGGTTTCGTTTCATCATGATCATTTCCTTTCAGCTATAGATCAGGTTGTTTACTGTCCGAGGAGGGAGAGTAGATTCTGCGCCATTCCGTGGAATCCGGGGAAGGTGTTTCCGCTTCCCCGGGGCTTTCCTCCGGGGCGGGGGAGGACGATCCATCCGGATTTCCCGGCGGCGCTTCGGAGGGGGGAGCATCTCCTTCCTCCCGGCCGGCCGCTTCCGCTGCCTCCGAGGGCGTTTCCCCGACTTCCGCGGCAGACGTTTCCGCCGCCTGCTCCTGAATCAGGCGGGTGCCGTATTCGCGTACGGAGTGAACGCCGTAGATCCCAGACAGGGCCAGCAGCCCGATGAGCAGCAGTGCGGCCAGCTTAAATCGAAAGCGCTGTCGTTTCATTTCAATGCATTTCCTCTCCAGGTGTTTTTACCGTTCCAGCATGGAAATCCGGGTATCCTCCACCAGATCCGCCTCATTCAGGCTTTCCACCCCCTGAATGAAACCGATGAGGCAGAGGCTTGCGATCAGGGAGGTGCCGCCGTAGGAAATGAAAGGAAGCGTCACCCCGGTCAGCGGAATCAGCTTCAGAACGCCGCCGATGATCACAAAGGTCTGCAGTCCCAGCATGGCGGTGGCGCCCATGGCCAGAAGTCCGTGGAAGCCCCGGCGGGCATGGACGGCGACGGAGGCCCCCCGAAGGATCAGGGCGGCATACATCAGCAGCACGCAGACGCCGAAGATCAGTCCGAACTGCTCGCACAGCACGGCGAAGATAAAATCGGATTCATAAACCGGAATCACCGTCGGATTTCCCAGCCCCAGCCCAACACCCCAGAGGCCCCCGCTGGCAATGGCCGTGAGCCCCTGAATCAGCTGGTATCCCGCGTTTTCATAATCCGCCCAGGGATCCATCCAGATCGCCACCCGCCGGCGCACATGGGCAAACTGCTGATAGCCGAACAGGGCCGCTCCGGCCCCGGCTCCCAGCCCCAGCAGCGTCATGGGCAGATTGCCCGAGGCGGTCCAGAACAGCAGCAGCGCCGTGGCAAAATACAGCAGGGCGGTGCCCAGATCTTTCTGCAGCATCAGGAGGCCCAGACAGCCCAGCAGAAACAGCAGCCAGGGCAGATTCTGACGACGGGACAGGAACCAGGCCAGCACCACCACCAGCACCAGTTTGACCACCTCGCTGGGCTGAAAGGAAACGGGCCCCAGGGAGAACCAGTTTTTCGCGCCGTTGATTTCCTGCCCCAGGACCAGCGGCGCAGCCAGCAGGATCAGCGCCACCGGAATCATCAGCAGGATCAGCCGCCGCCAGGAGGACACCAGCCGAACCATGTAAATACAGATGATCATGGCGGTCAGCCCGACTCCGTAGGCCACGGCCTGCTGCAGCGCGTAAGCCGGATTCGTATCGTACAAAAGCAGCACGCCCATGGCGCAGAGAAAGTTGGCCAGGGACATGAGCTGACGGTCGGCCGGGAACAGATGGGGCAGGAAATTCGTCCCCAGATAAATCATGACGGGCACCGCGACAGCCAGGATATATCCCAGGGTATCGTTATTACGGACCGCCAGCAGCAGGAAGGCCAGCAGATAGAATCCCATGATCAGCAGGGCCAGCCGGCGGCCGGGTTTTCTTTCCGTTTTATTCACTCCAGTCCGCCTCCCATTCATTTCTCCGGCGGCGCCGGCAGGGAGCGGCGGAAGTCCCCTCCGTGTCTCCGGAACCGTCGGCAGGCAGAGTGCCTGCCTGAGGGGCATCAGCCTCCGCGGGCTGCTGCGCCGCAGGGGGAGTGAAGCTTTCCGGACCGGACCGGGAAAAAGGATCCGCTTCCGTGCCGCCGGCAGGACAGAAGGCCGGATCGGATGGGATCAGGACCTGATTTCCCATGCTTTCGGCAGGAAAGAAAGCCGGAGCGGACTGGGCCTGAGCAGCCGGATCCACCCCCCCGCCCGGAAAGACTGCCGGACCGGGCATCGCTTCCGGAAGCGGCGCGGCCTGGAAGGAGGCGGGGGGAGCGAAACAGGTTTCTCCCCCAGGGACGGCCGGGAAAGCCGTCTCCGGGGCGGCCGGCACAAAGCCTGCCGCCGGATCCAGGGCCGCGTAGAGCCGAAGGCGCAGCAGCAGCCCGCCGATCTGCAGAAAATCACCGTGGCGCAGCGTCAGATCCTCTTCAGGAGAACGGCAGTCCACCGGCGTATCATTCACCATGGCCTCCCGGCCGCTGAAAAGCTTTAGGATAAGCCCCTGCCCCGGTGTAAAGGAAAAGGTCAGATGATTCCGGGAGACGCCGCTTCCGGGCAGATATACGTCGCAGGAACGCACGGAACCCATCACGCCTTCCCAGGGAACGGCTACGGACTGTCCCTCCGGCAGTTCCGGGCTTCCGGTCAGGGTGACGAATTCTCCGATGGTTTCGGAAAAGGGCAGAGACCGCACCCGGGCCTTTCGGCGGGCATGATCGGAGACGACGCCCCAGAAGGTGCGCAGCACGATCAGGAACCCCAGAAAGGCAAAAAGATAGCGCATTGTCAGAGCCAGCATTTCATACAGGGCCGTTGACACGCGCCATCTCTCCTTTCTCTTCAGCCTGCGGGAAAAACGATGGTTCCCGGTCCACTCCTTCCGGGCGAAAATGCCGGCATGGACGATGCCCGGCGCTTATTCCCGGGCAGAATCCGCTCCCAGGGCTTCCCGCAGCACGGTCATATTTTTCCGCATGACGGTTTCGTAATAATCCAGGGGAACATCCGTTTCCGGACCGGTGACCACGGGATCCAGCGTATAGATCTTCGCGCCGGTTTCAGAGGCCAGCGTCCGGGCGGAGAGATCCTCGTACTGGTGCTCCACGAAGAGCGGCGGCAGCTCCAGCGCGACCAGCGCATCCGCGAGCTGCCCCAGCTGGGCGGGGGTCAGGGTTTCTCCCGGCTCCCGGTTCACCACCGCAAGCACCTCGAGCCCGTAGGCGGAGGCGAAGTAGGGAAAAGCCTCATGAAACGTGATGATTCCCTTCCGGGGAAGATCCGAAAGGCCGGCCCGCAGCTCCGCGTCCAGGGCGCCGAGCCGGGCCTGCAGGTCCTGCAGATTATGCTGAAGCTGCTCCTCCCGGCCGGGCAGGCAGGCGGCAAGGGCCCGATGCAGGTTTTCCGCCATGCGGGAAGCGTTCTCCGCGCTGAGCCAGAGATGGGCGTTCGGTTCCCCCTCCTCTTCCGCTTCCCCGATCTGCAGGGCCTCCTGGGCATAGAGCAGGGGAATCCCCTCCGAGGCATCCCCCACGGGCAGATCCGGGAAGGCGTCAAACACCAGATCCAGATAGGATTCCATGCCGGCGCCGTTGATCAGGAAAAGGTCCGCCTCGGACAGGGCCTTCATGTCGGCGGTCTGCAGCTGATAATCGTGGAGGCAGCCCGTATCCGGCGCGGCCAGATTCCGAACCGTGACGTCCGGAATTCCCTGCATCAGGTTCAGCGTCAGCAGCCAGATGGGATAAAAGCTGGTTACGACCGTCTCTCCCAGGCCCGCGGTCCAGCAAAGCAGCATCGCGGCGGTGAGGCAGGCACACCGGCGTAAAAATTTTTTCATCAGGGGCATCATCTCAATCCTTTCATGGGCTTTCCCGTATACAGGGGAATACGCCTGTAAAAAAGGCGGTATCGCTGCGGCGCGACCGGAGGGTTCCCGGCCCGGGCGGGAATACGCCCGGGGGTCCGCCGGACCGGCTCAAAGGAAGCGATCTTTTATTTCCGCGGAAACCCGCTGCAGGAAGCCGGAAAAAACAGCCTTGAGGCCGCGTCTTCCCGCCTGCGTATTTTATCATATTTGAAAGCGGAAAGAAAGAAAAAAAGGCTGGGAAAGGCCGAATTGTTACTTTTTTCTGAAAGACTTTACAAAATTTTACCTAAAAACGCTGAAACAAGGGAAAAACAGAAATGATTTTGTCCGGGGATCGAAAATCTTGTGGTTTGGCGGCGGGAAAACCACAATACAATGAATGGGGACAGGATAGAATTCTAACAATTTGCTAAAGTTATCCACAACCCGGGAAGGCTTGAAATTTCAGAATCGATCTGCTATTATCTTGCTACCGGATTTGAATGGTGCATTTATCCACAGCCCGGTTATCCACAGCCTGGCGGTGGAGAATTTTTTCGCCCTTTCGGGGCTGATTCGTTGCTGAAGGAAGTTGAATTATGGAACTGGAGTTACTATGGGCGAACGCCTGCGAGCTGATGCAGCAGGAGATCTCGCTCCTTTCCTATAACACATGGATCGGGACAAACCTGAAGCCCGTATGCCAGGAAGGGGACACGGTGCTGCTCTCCGTTACCATGGAGAACATGCGGGATCACGTGGTCCAGAAATATCAGCGGGTGATTGACCGCTGCCTGGCCATGACGGCGAACCGTCCGATTCACGGGGAGATCCTGACGGCCAGGGAGCTGGAGGAACGCCGGAAGGGCGGAAAGACCGGGGAACAGACGGGAATGGCCCTTCAGCTGAACCCGAAGTATACCTTCGAGCGGTTCGTGGTAGGCGGCGCCAACCGATTCGCCCACGCGGCGGCCCTGGCGGTGGCGGAAAGCCCGGCAACGGCCTATAACCCCTTGTTTATCTACGGGGGCGTGGGCCTGGGGAAAACCCATCTGATGCAGGCCATCGGCCACTATGCCCATGCCAAGGATCCGAACACCGAGATCCTGTACATGACCAGTGAAACCTTTACCAACGAACTGATCGGCGCCATCCAGCAGAAGAAAACCTACGAGTTCAGGGAGCGGATCCGGAAGGCGGACATCCTGATGATCGACGATATCCAGTTCATCGCCGGCCGGGAAAGTACGCAGCAGGAATTCTTTAACGCCTTCAATGAGCTTCATAACGCGGGCAAGCAGATCATCCTGACCAGCGATAAGCCCCCCAAAGACATTCAGCGGCTGGAGGAGCGGCTCTGCAGCCGGTTCGAGTGGGGCCTGGTTGCGGATATTCAGCGGCCGGACGTGGAGACCCGGGTGGCCATCCTCCGGGACAAGGCCCAGCGGGAAGGGATCGAGGCGCCGAACGAGGTGCTGCAGCTGATCGCCGGGAAGATCGATAACAACGTCCGGGAGCTGGAAGGCGGGCTGACCCGGCTGGTGGCCTATACCAGCCTGAACAGGCTGCCGATTACCGTGGAGGTCTGCGAGGAGGCGCTGCGGGATATCTTTGAGCAGCGGCAGCATAAACAGATTACCGCGGAGCTGATCATGCGGACGGTCAGCGATTTTTACGGGCTGAGCATGAACGAGCTCACCGGACCGACCCGTCGGCGGGAGATCGCGGTACCCCGGCAGATCGCCATGTATCTGACCCGGGAGATGACCGGCATGAGCCTGCCTCAGATCGGAGCCGTGTTTGGCGGCCGGGACCACACCACCGTGCTGCACAGCTACAAGACGGTGGAAACGAATCTGGAGACCAGCGCGCAGATGAAATCCATGGTGGAGGACATTAAGCAGCTGGTGAAAAACAGCCAGTAACAGACTGAATAAGCCGGAGCATCCGGGACCGTCTCTGGAAGTCATCCGGCAGCCGGTGAAAAGGGGCCGGCCGCGGGCAGAACAGCGCATAGGGGCACACCGGGAGAATCACCTTTTTCTTGACAAGCGGGAAGGAGCGTGATACTCTCCTCGGTGTGCGTTTTTTTATCATTGTATATAATGTAGGAGTGATGGACGTGGAACAAAAAATCCGGGAACTTCGGGCGCAAATGGAGCAGCGGCTGACCCAGGTGGACAGCCGGGAAAAGCTGGCCGCCTTCTGGCAGGACTTTCTGGGGAAGAAGGGCAGCATCGCCGACCTGATGAAGGGTCTGGGCGGCGTTTCCAAGGACGAGCGCCCCGCGGTGGGAAAGCTGATCAATGAGTTTAAGGTACAGGCGGAGCAGCGGTACCGGGAATACAGCGACCGGATGGAAAAGCTGGAGATGGCCGCCCGGAATCAGCGGGAAGCTATCGACATCACCCTGCCGGCGAAAAAGCGGGAAACCGGGAACCTGCATCCCATTACCATCGTCAAGAATCAGATGATCGACGTGTTCCTGGGCATGGGCTTTGAAGTGTTCGAAGGCCCGGAGATCGAGGATGACGATCATAACTTTACCCGGCTGAACGTGGCGAAGGATCACCCGGCCCGGGATATGCAGGACACCTTCTATATTTCGGAGGACATCCTGCTGCGGACCCACACCAGCCCCGGGCAGATCCGGGTGATGGACCGGGAAAAGCCCCCCATCAAGGTGCTTGTTCCGGGAAGGGTTTTCCGGTCCGACAGCGATGCCACCCACAGCCCCATGTTCCACCAGATGGAAGGGCTGGTCGTGGATAAGGGCATCACCCTCTGCGACCTGCAGGGCATGCTGGACCGGTTCGTGAAGCAGATATTCGACGAGAACGTCCGGACCCGGCTGCGCCCCTCCTATTTCCCCTTCACCGAGCCCAGCGTGGAGGTGGACGTCAGCTGCTTTGAATGCGGCGGAAAGGGCTGCAGTCTGTGCAAGCATACCGGATGGATCGAGGTGCTGGGCGGCGGCGTGGTTCATCAGAACGTGCTGCGCAACTGCGGCATCGATCCGGAGGTCTATTCGGGATTTGCCTTCGGAATCGGCATCGAGCGGATCGCCATGCTGAAATACGGCATTAACAATATGGGGCTGCTGTTTGAGAACGATCTTCGTTTCCTGAAGCAGTTTAAGGATTAAGGGGAGGCGAAGCGGAATGAAAGCACCTTTCAGCTGGCTGAAAGAATATGTGGATATCGATATTTCCGCGGAGGAGCTGGAGGAAAAGCTCTTCAGCTGCGGATTTGAGGTGGAGGAGCTGATCCCCCTGGGCGGGGAGATCTCCCGCGTCGTGGTGGGTGAAGTGCTGACCGCCGAACCGGTGGAGGGAACCCATCTGGCGACCTGCCAGGTGAACTGCGGGGAATTCGGCACGAAGCAGATCGTGACCGGCGCGCCCAACGTTTACGCCGGCATGCATACCCCGGCCGCGCTGGACGGCGCGACGCTGCCCGGCGGCATTACCATCAAGGCAAAGCCCCTCCACGGGATTCCCTCCGACGGGATGCTCTGCTCCGGGGAAGAGCTGGGGCTGAATGAGGATCTGTATCCCGGCGCGGAGGTCTACGGCCTGATGGATCTGCCGAAGGATACGGTGCCCGGCACGGATATCAAAGCCGTGGTGGGACTGGACGATTATCTGTTCGACATCTCCGTGACTGCCAACCGGCCGGACTGCCAGAGCATTCTGGGGATTGCCCGGGAGGTGGCGGCCGTGCTGGGGAAGGAACTGAAAATGCCCCGGACGGATTTCCATCCCTCGGATTATCAGTATCCCGGCCTGAAGGTAACCGTCCTGGACAAGGATCTCTGTCCGCGGTATCTGGGCCATGGGGTTCGGAATATCACCCCCGGGGAAAGCCCCCGGTGGATGCGCCGGCATCTGGCCCTGTGCGGCCTCCGGTCCATTAACAACGTGGTGGATATTACCAATTACGTCATGCTGGAGATCGGACAGCCCATGCATGCCTTCGATATGGACATGCTGGAAAACCGGGAAATCGTCGTGCGCCGCGCAAAGCCCGGGGAGAAGATTCAGACCCTGGACGAAAAGGAATTCACCCTGTCGGAGGATCACCTGGTGATCTGCGACGGAAACCGCCCGGTGGCCCTGGCGGGGATCATGGGCGGGCTGAACAGCGAAATCACGGAGAATACCCGGCAGCTGCTTTTCGAAGCGGCCAAGTTTGCCCGGGACAGCGTCCGCAAGACGTCCAGGGCCCTGGGGCAGAGCTCCGATTCCTCCGCCCGGTTTGAAAAGGGTATCAGCGAATATACCACCGAACTGGGCATGGCCCGGGCGCTGCATCTGATCGAAGAGCTGGGCTGCGGGGAAGTGACCTCCAGCGCCTTTGACGAAAGCGCCGGCGCGGCCCGGGAAGGAAAGCACTTCACGGCCACCCTCAGCGGCATCAACGCCATTCTGGGCATCCAGGTTCCGGCGGAGGATGTGCTGCGGATTCTGAAGAGCCTGCAGTTCCAGGTCACCCGGGACGGGGACCGGCTGGAGGTGACGGCGCCCCGGTATCGGGAGGATATCGAAATCGGCGAGCCGGATCTGGCGGAAGAAGTGATCCGGGAATACGGCTATGACCATGTGGTTCCCACCTTCCTGCAGCAGGCGGAGGTGACCAGCGGAGGCCGGACGCCGGAGCAGCTGCGCCGGGAAAAGGTGAAACGGGTCATGTGCGCCCAGGGCTATACGGAGATTTCCACCCTGGCCTTCTACGCGGACAGCGACCTGGACGACCTGCATCTGGCGGAGGATGCCCCGGAGCGGCAGGTGGTCCGGATTCTGAATCCGATTACGGAGAAGCTGGCCATTATGCGGCCCATGCTGGCCCCCAGCATTCTGAAGATCGTGATCGAGAACCTGAAGCGGGGCAATACGGAAGGCCGGATCTTTGAGCTGTCCAACGTGTATAAGCCCGCGGGCGAAGGCCTGCCGGAGGAGCGGCTCCATCTGGGCTTTGCCGCCTTTGGCAGCGAGGAGGATTTCTTTGCGCTGAAGGGCAGCGTGGAGGCGCTGGGCGAAGCCTTCGGACTGACCCTGGAGGTGGAGCGGGCCCAGGATGTGGCCTGGCTGCATCCCGGCATCGCTGCGTATCTCCTGTGCGAAGGGGATCGGATCGGCGTCATCGGCAAGCTGGCGAACGAGATCACCGCGGAACTGAAGCTGCATAAGGACAGCAAAACCCATCATACGATCTTCCTCGGGGAAGTGGACTATGAAAAGATGATGAGCCACGCGGCTGCCAGCTTCCGGTATAAGCCCATTTCCGCCTGGCCGGCCGTGATCCGGGATCTGGCCCTGACGGTGGACGAGGAGCGCACCTGCGGAGAGATGATGTCGGAGATTGCCCGGGCCTGCAAGCAGGTGACGGACGTGGAGCTGTTCGACATCTACCGCGGCGCTCAGATCGGTCTGGGCAAGAAGAGCATGGCCTTTAAGATTCGCTTCGAGAGCGACGACCATCCCCTCCAGACGGAAGAGGTGGACAGGGCGATCAAGAAGATTCTGGGCAATCTGAAATTCAAGCTGGGCGCAGAGCTTCGGTAACCGGCGAATCCGGAGGAAAAAATGGATAAGACGATCGGGAACGGCAGGGCCGTTCCCGATTTTCTGTGTGCCGGGCATGGCACAATTCTAGCGGGTGAAAGTCCCGCCACGGGT
>CAZMFY010000061.1:0-11159 GCA_964565635.1 uncultured Oscillospiraceae bacterium | reverse complement strand
TCATGATGCCGATGATCATTATCTATCCGTTCTTCCAGCGCTATTTTGTCAAGGGTGTCATGATTGGGGCTGTAAAGGGATAAAGTGTAGCGTCCCTTTAAGTATAATAAAAAAGGAGGTTTCCCAAATGAAGAAAACTGTTTCCCTGATTCTCGCGCTGCTTATGCTGCTCGGCTGCGTCAACGCGCTGGCTGAAGCACAGCCTCCCTTTGAGGAGCCGTTTGAGTTCAGCTATCTGACTCAGATGTGGGAGCCCTTCAGCGCAGAAACGAACCTCGTGAAATATTACGAGGAAGCCATGAACGTGAAAATGAACATCGAATGGGCGCCTATGGACAACTACAGCACCCGCGTCCTGACAACACTGGCTGGAACGATGCCCGATGCGATCATGATCCGGGATATGTCCGACATTGCTACACTCATTGATCAGGGCGCCATTGTTCCGCTGACGGACCTTCTGAATGAGTATTGCCCGAACTTCATGAGATTTATCACCCCCGAAGACAAGCCCTATCTGTACAACATCTCGGACAATGAAATCTATGCCATTCCCGCCATTACCAACATTCCCAACCTGAACAGCTGGGCTGTCCGACAGGACTGGCTGGAAGCGCTGAACATGAAAGAGCCCACGACATGGGAAGAGTGGAAGGAATACCTCCGTGCTATCCGCGATAATGACATGAACGGCAACGGCGATCCCTCCGATGAGATCCCCTTCGCGGGAGAAATCGGCCCCTTCCTGTACAGCTTCGGCATCAACTCCTCCGCTGCTGAGGTTCATACATCTTCCGCGGGCAACCTGTTCTGCGTGGACAAGGATGGTAAATACACCCTGATCTTCGAGCATCAGAACTATAGGGCCTATCTGGAAGAAATGGTATCCATGTACAAGGAAAAGCTGATCGACCCCGAGTTTGCCACCAGAATTGAGGCGGAAAAGCGCAAGGTTATGAACAGCGAACTGAGCGGACTTGCCTTCACGCAGGCCGAGCAGGTACAGCTGGGCACGGATGCGATCCGCGCCACCGGAAATGAAAAGGCGGTCTGGAAGGGAATCCCGCCCGTCGCCGGCCCGTACGGAGATCAGGCGCTGTATGCCCGCAACAAGTTCGCGTTCTACACCGTCATTACCAAGGAAGCGGAAAAGAACGACAAGGTCATTGGCATTCTGAAGTTCTTCAACTGGATGTTCAGCGATGAAGGCATTCAGATGAACAACTATGGTATTCCCGGATACACGTATGACCTGAAGGACGGGAAATCCGTCATGTATGACAACGTCCGGGAGAACTTCATTTCGTACCGCGGATTCGGCATGAACTTCCAGCCCATCTCCTCCCTGTGGACGGTGGACGCGTATGTGCAGGTTCTGACCAGCGGCACGCCCTACGAAGAACTGCCGGAAACCAGAAAGCTCTTCTATGATGCTTTCTATCTGAATGATCCCTACTTCGTCACCGCGCCGCCCGTACTGCAGACCGAAGCATATATCGAAAACGCCAACACGCTGCTGGCGGAGGCTTCCCAGCTGCAGGCACAGTGCATCGCGGGGCTGATCAGCATCGATGACTTCTATACCAAATACGAAGAACTGAAGACTGACGGCCTCCAGGATGTCATTGATCAGGGCGCCGAGGCATATGCCGCGATCATGGGCGAGTAACCGGTTCTGAGGCCGGAACAGCCCGCCGGCTGTTCCGGCCTTTCTTTCGGGAATGAGGACGGAAGATGAACAAAATCAGAGTAGGCATCATCGGCTGCAGCAATATTGCAAATGAAAAGCATCTGCCGGTACTTTCGGAAATGGAAGACGTGGAGGTTGCGGCGCTTTGCGATATCATACCGGAACGGGCCTGCGCTGCACAGGCCCGATTTGCTCCAGGCGCGGATGTATATACGGATTATCATGAGCTGCTGAGAGACCGGAGCATCGACAATGTTCGCGTTCTGACTCAGAACAGACTCCACGCCGAAATTGTCATCGAAGCGCTTCGGGCAGGAAAGCATGTGCTTTGCGAGAAGCCGCTGGCCACAAATTACAGCGATGCGATGAGAATGGTCCGCGAAGCAAAAAAGGCGGACAGGCTTCTGTCCGTCGGATACAATCACCGTTTCGATCCGGATGCCCAGTATGTGAAAAAGGAAATTGAGAGCGGGGCGCTGGGCCGGATCTATCATGCCAAGGCCAGGGTGATCCGCAGGCGCGGATGCCCGACGCACGGAAAGTTTCTGCAGCGGGAGGAATCAGGCGGGGGCGCGCTGATCGATGTCGGAACACACGCGATAGATCTCGTCCTATGGCTGATGGACAATTACAGGCCGGCCTATGTTGTCGGCGCCAATTATACCGCATTCAGGGGACAGAAGGGAATCAGCAATAACTGGGGGGACGTGAACTGGGACGAATGCGATGTTGAGGACAGCTCCTTCGCGTTCCTGGTTATGAAGGACGGCGCCTCCGTGATCATTGAATCCTCATGGCTGCTGAACAGCCTTGAGAAAACGGGCGTACGCTATGCTATCTGCGGTGACGCGGGGGGAGCGGATACGCTGGCGGGGAATCTCAGAATCAATCATATTGTTCACGATACGCAGGTGATCACAACTCCTGATTTTTCTCCCGACGGAGTTGCTTTTACAAAGAACGGCGTCACCGCCACACCGGCTATGCAGGAGCAGCGGGCTTTCATTGACGCCTGCAGAGGGATCCGCCCTCTGGTTACCACAGGAGAACAAGCGGCCGTTGTGGCCCATGTGATAGAAGGTATTTACCAATCGGCACAAACCGGGAAGGCTTATTATTTTGAATGATCCCGATCTTCAGATTACCGGATGACGGAAGACGCCGCGACCTCATGGAAAAGGGCTGTAAGCATACATGAAGAACATTGTTTCAGGCGACTCTTTCAAACTGGAATATCAGCAGCTTCAGGCTGTTGTTCTTACTCCATGGAGCTCGCTGTATTCCCGGACACGGTTCAATCACTCAGCTTATATTTCGGAAGTCCGGTATAAGGATATCCTGTTTACACAGAAGGAGCAGGATCAGCCCGGCACCAAAAGCACCGGAGGAAGCGGGCTGTGCAGCGAGTACAAATGTCCCGGGATGGAAGACGGAATCCGCGCAGGGGAGCAATGGCTGAAGCCGGGCATCGGGGTGCTGGAAAGGAAGAATGAAGGCTGGAATCATCTGGATGAAAGCAGAACCGAAGGTCTTCGCACGTTTGTAACCGCAGACAGCCGATCCGCAGTGTTCAACGTGGAATCCCCGAAGGTGAACGGTTTCGCCTATCGTGAGACGAGAACCATCACACTTTCTGAAAACGCGATCCGGCTGGATATCGCATTGACAAACACCGGGGATCGGCCGCTGGAACTGTATGACTATTGTCATAATTTCATCTCCCTCGGAGAGGAGAAGGTCGGCCCCACATATCATTTGAGGCTGCCGGTCCTGGCTGAAACGGAAAGAAATTTTGAAAACCGCGACATGATTCAGGAACCCGGCGGTGTCACCTGGAGAAAGACTCCGGTGCAGCCTTTTTTCCGGGTCAGCTATGAGATGGCCGCCGGCCCGAAATCCTGGGAGCTGTACAGCAGCAACAGCGCAATATCGGTTTCGGAGCACGACAGTTTTCATCCCGAGCATATTGCGGTATGGGGAACGGATTACTGCGTGAGTGCGGAAATCTATCACAGAATCTGCCCAAATCCAGGTGAAACCGCCACCTGGCAGCGGGAATGGACATTCCGTACAGGCTGAGGGAAGGGGGAGAGAACGGAGCCATGAATACAGGGAAAGCGGATTCCGTTTTTACGTTTGACCTTCAGCGGTCTGCCATCCATGATGGACCGGGGATCCGGACAACTGTTTTTCTGAAGGGGTGTCCGCTTCGATGCAAATGGTGTCACAATCCAGAGTCCCAGGCCCCCGGGCCGGTTCTGAAGCTGAATCTGAAAAAATGCGTCCTTTGCGGCGCCTGCGAAAAAGCATGCCCCGCACACTGCCATACAGTCGCGTCGGACAACCATGAGATTGAACGAGACAGATGCACTTTATGCGGAACTTGCGTCTGGGCCTGTGCATTCGGAGCGCTGAGCATCGTCGGGAAAAGGATTTTCATTTCCGAGATCCTGAGGATTCTGGAAGAAGACAGGGCTTTCTTTGAGAAAAGCGGAGGCGGGCTGACCATCAGCGGCGGAGAACCTCTTCTGCAGGCACAGGAAAGCCTTTCGCTGGCCGCTGCGGCGCATGAAAGAGGCTTTCACATCTGCCTGGATACCAGCGGATTTGCCGGGACGGATGTGATGGAGGAGGCAGCGAAGTATACGGATATCTTCCTTTTCGACTACAAGCTTTCCGATCCGGAGCTGCACAGGAAGTATACCGGCGTGACGAACGATCTGATTCTGCATAACCTGAAGATGCTGTGCGACCTGGATACGAACATCATTCTTCGATGCCCGATTATCCCCGGAATCAATGACGATGACGGGCACCTTCGGAGCATTGCTGAGATTTCCAACTCCAGCGACAGGATTACCGAAGTTCATTGCATGTTTTACCACGATATGGCCAGGACCAAAGCAGCCCAGTACGGCCTGCCGGAGGACGGGCTACAGCTGAAGACCATGGGGACTGAACAAAAGCAGGAGATTATCCAAAGACTTTCCGGTTTTGACTGCAGTAAGCTGAGAACTGATTTCTGAAAGGAACGTGACCGGAGTGATCATCAACGATTTTTACAACAAGCGCAAGGGAAACCGGTTTTATCAGACGGATGTGATTTACAGCAAAAGCCGCCTGAGCAATGAGGAGAAAATCAACGTCATGTGGGATTTTACGGAAGCCTACAAGGCTCACAGCAATTCCCACAGGGCCATCCGGGAAGCTGCCTGCCTGGAAGTGCAGTATCCGGCGATGATGCTTGGCGTGGAGGCGAACGATCTATTTGTCGGCCGGTTTGACAATTTTCCCATCCATTTCAGCCCCCAGATCACTCCGTTGCCCGATACAGGCGTAGGCTATGCTTTCCGGGAAGGATATGCTTTGGCCTTGCTGGAAGACAGCGAGCTTTCAGAAGAAGCCCGGCAGAAACTGGAGCAGCTGATCCGGTTCTGGCGCGTAAGGCATACGAAGCAGAAGCTTTATGATGCCATGCCGGAGGAAGAGACCAGATATCTGCCGTACAGGCACTACACGAAGGGGCCGGGCTGCTTTTATCCACTGTTCCGGATTGCCGGGATTTTCCTGGATTATGAAAAACTGCTTTCGCTCGGACTGCAGGGACTGATCGACGAATTGAAAAGCAGACAGGGCAGCAGCGACGACAAGGAACTGTATGAAGGCATGATCCGGTCGATCCGGGTTGTGATCGAAACCTGCTATTTCTATGCCTCTCTTTGCGATGAGATGGCTACAGAGGAAGCTGATGAAGAAAGACAGACGGAGCTGCATGAAATGACCCGGATCTGCCGGAAGCTGGCCACCGCAGCGCCGCAGACCTTCCGGGAAGCGCTGCAGCTGATGTACCTTTACAGCAGTATCTGCGGGGCCAGGGAATACGGCAGAATGGATGATTATCTTGCCGAATTCTATGCTGCGGATGTTCAGAACGGCATTCTGACAGAGGAAGAAGCGGTTCGGTATCTGGTTTCCCTCTGGAGGCTGATGATCAGCCGGGAGCATGTTACGGATGACAGAATCATCATTGGAGGAGCGGGAAGAAAGCATCCCGAAAACGCGGACCGGGTGGCAATGCTCTGCATGAAGGCATCCGGCATTACAAAGGATATCGTTCCTCAACTGACGCTGCGCATGTACCGCGGGATGAATCCGGAAGTCTATCAGAAGGCTCTGGAGCTGATTGCGGCCGGAACCACTTTCCCGATCCTGTATAATGATGACGTCAACATTCCTGCCATGATCCGTGCCTTTGGAGTCGCACCGGAGGATGCCCGGGAATATCTCCCCCTGGGATGCGGTGAATTCACCTTCAATCATCAGAGAATCTGCTCCCCGAATTCCTGCATCAATCTGCTGGAGGTTCTGTCGGGGACGCTTCATGGCGGCAAGGAACCAATGGAAGGAAAAACCATCACGCCGGGAAGCGGCGACCTGACCACCTTCCGGTCCTTTGAGGAGCTCTGGCAGGCATACCTGTCCAACCTGGAATACTTTATGGAGCTGACAGCGAAGCAGTCAGCCCGGGAGTACCGCCTGGTGGGAAAGGAATGCGCCCTGAACCTGTTGACGCCGCTGTATGATGATTGCCTGAAAAAAGGGAAAGCACTTTTGGACGGCGGGATCCGCGGCCTGGATGCCGCGGTGGAGGTATATGGACTGGTCAACACTTCGGATTCGCTTCTGGCCATCAAGGAACTGGTATTTGAAAAGAAGCTCATTCCTCCCCAAAGAATGCTGGACGCGCTTGACGCTGATTTTGAGGGCTATGAAAAAGAACGGGCCATGATGCTGGCTGTTGAAAAATACGGAAATGATCTGGAAGCGCCGGACGCCATGATGAGAAGAGTTCACGAATCCGCCAGCTATCTGGCCATGGGACAGTCGGGGAAGAACGGGCTGAACAGATATCTGATTGTGAATATCAACAACAACGTCAACACGCTGTGGGGACGATTCACTCCTGCTTCTCCGGACGGGCGGAAAAAGGGAACACCCATGTCCAACGGCAATAATCCGTCCTCCGGAATGGACCAGAATGGGCTGACCGCGATGGTCAGGTCGCTGCTGCAGGCACGCACGGACATCCATGACGGAGTGGTGCAGAACTTCAAATTCTCCCATGAAATGTTCCAGGGGAACCCCAGCCGGGCTCAGCAGATTCTGGAGGTTTATTTTGAGCAGGGCGGGGCGCAGGCCATGATCAGCGTTGTAGGCAGGGAAGAACTGGAAAACGCGAGGAAACACCCGGAAAAATACGGAAACCTGATCGTCCGGGTCGGCGGCTTCTCAGCGAGATATGTCGAGCTGGATGATGATGTTCAGCTGGAAATTCTGGAGAGAACCTTGTATTGAAACCTGAAAAACCGGATCATGTGAGGGCTGGGAAAATGATAAGCCAGAAATATGCCGTCAGAATAGACGCGCTTCGCCGGACCAAGGAAATGCAGACCCGGGAGAAGATTGCTCATAACGGCTATATGAACGAGGATGATTACGGTACGGTTCTTCCGCCGGAGGACTTTACCTTCCAGACGGAATTCAACGATGAAATCAACCATACCTTTTATGGCGCCAAGCTATGGGGAAGAAATTTCAGACGGCTGCTGGAGCGTCATCCCGTATATGTAGATCCGAATGACGCGCTGGCCGGAAGATGGATGTTCATTCTGCAGAGATTCCGCCCGTTTACCAGCGCCACATCCAGCAAAAACATGGAGATGGCGCCGGAGTTCAATTATGACTGGCTGCGTCCCCTTCACGAAAAATATCAGATTATCCCCGGCATCGGCAAAATGCATCACTTTGGGCCGGATTATCAGATCGGGCTGGATCTTGGCTTCGGAGGCCTGCTGGATAAGGTCCGGCACTATGCTGAAAAGTATCCGGAGAAAAGCGAGTTCTATCATGCGGAAGAGGATGTCCTGTTCGGCATGAGATGCTGGATGCAGCGGACCGTGGATGAGATCCGGCGGAAAAAGGATGCTGAAAAAGATCCGGAGCTGAAGGAAAACCTGCTGGAGATGCTTGAAGCCAATGAGTGGCTGATTGATCATCCTCCGAGGACCTTCCGGGAAGCATGCCAGTTTATCGCATGGATCAATATGGGAAACAGGACCTATAACCGGGCAGGATCTGGCATGCAGCTGGATACGATTTTGCTGCCCTATTATCTGCGGGATATTGGAAACCATATTCTGGATGATGATAAAGCGATCTACATTCTTACCTGCCTTTTGATCAATGACCCGATCTACTGCCAGATCGGCGGGCCGGATCCGGCAGGAAAGGATATGACAACCCATCTGTCCTTCCTGATTCTGGAAGCGGCACATCAGGCAAAAACCTCGGTAAACCTGACCATCAGATATCATGAGGGACTGGATCCGGCTTTGCTGCAGCGCGGGGTTGAGATCCTGTTTGAGGACAGAAAAGCCTATCCCCGCTTTTCCGGGAATGATGCTTTGGTGAGCGGCTTCATGAAGAACGGATATTCGGCTGAACTGGCCAGGCAGAGGATCGCTGTGGGATGTCACTGGATGAGCCTGCCGGGATTGGAATATTGCCTGAACGATCTGATCAAAATCAATCTTGCCAAGATATTCGAGGTCGCGTTCCAGGAAATGATGGAAGCAGGAGAGCGGAGTACGGATCGGCTTTTTGAGCTGTATACAAAGCATCTGGATATTGCGATTCAATGCGTAGCGGAGGGCATCGATTTTCATCTGAAAAACCAGTATAAAAATGCTCCGGAGCTGATGCTGAACCTGTTGTGCCACGGACCGATTGAAAAAGGGCTGGACGCTTCCCACGGAGGAATGCCCTATTATAATATCGGCGTGGACGCGGGCGGATTTGCCACGACGGCGGATTCCTTCGCCTCCCTGGAGCAGCGGATTGAAAAGGAAAAGCTGCTCGGATGGGACGAATGCGCGGAAGCGCTGAAGAATAACTTTGAAGGCGTGAAAGGCATCCGGATCCAGAAGCTTCTGAAGAATGCCGGCCATTTCGGGCACGGCGGAACGCTGGGAGACTCGTGGGCTGTCAGAATTTCCGCTGATTTTACGCACCGGATAGTTTCCCGACGCACTCCGGACGGATATCTGATGATTCCCGGAATTTTCACCTGGGCCAATACAGTCATGATGGGGGAACATGTTGGCGCCACTCCGAACGGAAGATATGCCGGAACGCCTGTTTCCCACGGAGCGAATCCGGATCCCGGCTTCAGACTCGACGGAGCGTTGACCGCTATGTCGACGGCGATTGCAAGCGTTCAGCCGGGATATGGCAATACAGCGCCGTTCCAGCTGGAGCTGAACCCGACGGTGATCACACAGGATGATGCTGTTCAGGATTTCATCGCCGTGCTGAAGGAACACTTCAGAATGGGCGGAACGTTGCTGAATGTAAATATTGTGGACAAGGAACAAATTCTGGAAGCGAATAAAAATCCGGAGACGCACCCGGACCTGATTGTCCGCGTCACCGGATTCACCGCCTATTTTGCGGCGCTTTCACCGGAATTCCGGAAGCTGGTTGTGGACAGGATTGTTGCGATGTGACGGAAGTGTGCCCGTAAAACCACGTGGATATGATTGAACCAGGATTTCAGACGGGCTGACCGAAAAGCTGGTTTATGGGTCAAATTTTCCGGATATAATCGCCCGGCGTGCAGCCGTAGGTTTTGCTGAAGAGCCGAATAAAATATGAGGTATTGGTAAATCCGCACATATGCGAGCAATCCGTAACGGAAACGCCTTCCCGCAGCTTGATGGCCGCCTGCGCGATCCGGACCTGATTCAGATAGGTCAGGTATGTTATCCGGGAATGCTGCTTGAAGAACTTGCAGAAATAGCTTTTTGAAAGGTGAATGACTTCCGCCGCATCATCAACGGTCACATTATCCATATAATGCTCTCCGGTCCAAGTAATCAGCCGGTGAAGCGGACCTTCCTGATTCTGGCCGATCACAGCTTTTCCGGTTGAGGTGCCGATGGTGGTACGGGAAAGCAGATCCACGAGCTCCATGATATGCAGAAACCGTTTGGTGCTGTCGGCATCATCCCGGATGAGCCGGTTCATAATCTGAAAAGCTTCATCGAAACAGTCATGCTGGGTCGCAATATCGAAGACAGAAAGCTTTTTCAGAAGAAGGATATTGCTGATATCAATATACCGGGAAATATCTTCCAAAGAGATTTTGATGCCATAAAGCAGGCCGTCACATTTCTTTACATCGGTTGAATGGACAATGTAGGGAGGGATGTAGAAGAAATCCTTTTCTCTGAATGAATATTTGTTCTGGCCCACTGTGACGGAACCGATCACATTTTCCGTCATGAGGATTTCAATGGAAGGGGCATAGTGAAGAGGACAAAACTCATTCTTGGGAAAGGATTTTGATCTGACGGTATACGGAACCTCGGCAGAAAAGGGAAGCTGCTCCAGAAACTGCAGCGTATTGATCATCTGATCGCTGATTCTGGTGAACTGGTTTCCGCTTCCTTCATTTCCCTGCCATTTCGCCGGTTTTGCTGAAAGAACCAAATCCATAAGTGCTCCTCCCGGTATCCATGTCCTGCCGATAGAGAGAATATTCAAACAAGGGTTTCATCTGAAAGGAATGGCACAGACCTGCCGGACTATAACGGATCAAGATAAAAAGCAAAGTTGGTATATAGTTCAATATTAAGATTCAAAATCCTGCAGTTTAAAAAAAGGAACCAAAAAAGAACGAGTTCAATCATATGCTGCAGGAGATCCGGACTGATTCCAGAAGGAAAGCCTCCTGGCATAAATAGCAAAATATTATCCTGATCCGGAATGCAGTACACATCCGGAACCGGATAAGATGCGAGGGGCGATTCTGCACGGGGGTAAAGGGAAACGAAAGGGGGATACAACCTGGTGAACATCTTTGTATGTCTGAAGCAGGTGCCGGCGACCAACAAGGTGCAGGTGGATGAGAAGACGGGGGTTCTGAAACGGAGCGGAGTCGCCGGCAAGATGAATCCCTTTGACCTGTATGCCCTGGAAACCGCCCTGCGGCTGCGGGAGAAATATGGGGGAAAGATTACCGTCGGCACCATGGGACCACCCCAGGCGGCCGCCATTATCCGGGAAGCGTACATGATAGGCGCGGATGAGGGCTATGTGTTTTCGGACCGGCGCCTGGGCGGCGCAGACGTGCTGGCCACGGCCTATACCCTGAGCCAGGCCATCCGGAGCGTGGGGGATTTTGACCTGATCCTCTGCGGGAAGCAGACCACTGACGGGGATACGGCCCAGGTGGGCCCAGCCATTGCAGAATACCTGGGAATCCCCCATGCAGCCTGGGTATCCTGGATCACGGTGCGGGAGGACGGAATCGACGCGGAACAGCAGCTGCAGGATGTGATTGAGACGGTACATATGCCCTTCCCCTGCCTGATCACGGTGGAGCAGGATATCTTTGTGCCGCGGCTGC
>CAZMFY010000060.1:0-11219 GCA_964565635.1 uncultured Oscillospiraceae bacterium | reverse complement strand
GGTGCCGGAGGATGAGGTCTACGAGCGGGTGACCCGGGCGGCGGAAATCCTGGGCATCACGGAATATCTGATGCGCAAGCCCCGGGCCCTGTCCGGCGGCCAGCGGCAGCGGGTAGCCATCGGCCGGGCCATCGTGCGGGATCCCAAGGTGTTCCTGATGGATGAGCCGCTGTCCAACCTGGATGCCAAGCTGCGGAACCAGATGCGGGCGGAGATCATCCTGCTGCGGCAGAAGATGAATACCACCTTTGTGTATGTAACCCATGACCAGACCGAAGCCATGACCCTGGGAGACCGGATCGTCATCATGCAGAACGGCTATATCGAGCAGGTGGGAACGCCGGGCCAGGTGTTTGACATGCCGAGAAACCTGTTTGTGGCCGGATTTATCGGATCGCCTCAGATGAATTTCTTTAAGGCGAAGCTGAACCGGAGCGGGGATGACTACAGCGTGGAGGTTCACGGCCATACGGTGGCGCTGGAAGGAGATCGGGCAGCGCTGCTGAAGGAGCACGGCGTGAACAGCCGGGACGTCATCCTGGGCGTCCGGCCGGAGCATCTGACCATCTGCGACGAAACCGCGAAGGATTATATCGATGGAGAGATCCTGGTGAACGAAATGATGGGCAGTGAGCTGCATCTGCACGTGCGCTGCGGAGATGACCAGAACATCATCCTGCGGGTGCCCACCATCGACCTGAGCCAGGAACGCCGGCAGGCCCTGACGGCGGGGCATCATATTCGCTTCACCTTCTCCAGCAAGGTAACCCAGCTCTTTGATCCGGAAACGGAGCAGAGCCTGCTGTGGGCCTGAGGCAGAGATGGACGAAACCCAGTCGGATGTCCGGATCGGCCGGAGCGTGTAATGCTCCGGCCGATCCTTTTCGGTGAGCCTTCCGCCCGGCACGCTCCGGAGCTGCGGCATGACGGAAGATCGGGCGGAACCCGAAGGGCGGCCGGGCAAAAAGGAAAGGGAGTGGGCGGAATTTCGTATTTCTGCTGTTTTCGGCGGGCCCGGGCTTGCAATCGGAAAGCTCCTGCGGTATGATGTTCGCAATTCCGGCGGAGAGGGATTCCGGAAAAAGTCTATGGGAAGGATCGGGGACACGATGCGGATGAAATCAGCGGAAATTCGCGCTTTCACCTTTACGGCTCGCTTTTATGCGGGTCTGTTTTTCGTGCCCTTTTATTATCAGGAAGATTCTTCGATCCGTTCATAGCGCGGCGCTGATGAGAGCAATCAGGCGGTTCGTCCTATGACGGGCCGCCTTTTATATCGGCTTCGGGAGCAGACAGATCAGCTTCGGAAGCAGAAAGATCGGCTTTGGAAGCGGAGAATGTGCGGGAGGAAAATGGAGCATGAAGGAGATTCGGGTCAACACGGGCGCCCCGTATACGGTGTATGTGGACCGGGGACTGCTGGATCGGGCCGGGGAATTCGCTCGGCGGACGGTTCCCGGGGCGGAAACGGTCATGGTGGTGACCGACGACACGGTGGACGGGCTGTACGGACAGAGGGTGCGGGAAAGCCTGCGGGCGGCGGGATTCCGGGTTTATTCCTTTGCTGTGCCCCACGGGGAAACCTCCAAAAACGCGGAGAATTATCTGCGGATCATGAATGAACTGGCGGAGAAGCAGGTTACCCGCGGCGATCTGATCGTGGCCCTGGGGGGCGGTGTGGTCGGGGATCTGGCCGGCTTTTCCGCGGCCACCTATCTGCGGGGAATTTCCCTGATTCAGATGCCGACCACCCTGCTGGCGCAGGTGGATGCGTCCGTAGGCGGGAAGACGGCCATCGATATTCCCGCGGGGAAGAATCTGGTGGGCGCCTTCTATCAGCCGGCGGCGGTGCTCTGCGACCTGGACGCGCTCCGCACCCTGCCCGGGGAGATCCTGACGGACGGATGCGCGGAGGTCATCAAGTACGGGGTGCTCTGGGACCCGGCGCTTTTCGCCCATATGAAGGAAAAAGGTCTGGATTTCGACAGGGAATACGCGGTAACCCGGTCCATCGAGATGAAGCGGGATGTGGTGGAGCAGGATGAAAAGGACAAAGGGCAGCGTCAGCTCCTGAATTTCGGCCATACCCTGGCCCACGCGGCGGAAAAGCGGAGCGGATTCCGGCTGACCCACGGGCGGGCGGTGGCCATGGGCATGGCGACCATGGCCCGGGCCGCGGCGAAAAACGGCATCTGCAGCCCGGCCTGCGCCGAGGAAATCGGCCAGGTGCTGCGGCGCTTCGGCTTTCCGATGCGCTTTGAGGATTCGCTGGATGAACTGTATGAGATCATGCTGTCCGATAAGAAGCGCAGCGGAAGCCGGATCAGCCTGGTGGTGCCGGAGGAGATCGGCCGCTGCGCGATCCGCAGCTGTACCCTGGAGGAGATGCGGCAGCTGATCGCGCCGGGGATGCAGGCATAAGCGGGACAGCTGATCGCACGGAGAATGCATGAACTGATGCGGCGGAGAGCCGCATAGGGAAGACGACAGAGGCGCAGACGGCGGACCGGCCCGTAAACGCGCGGGCGGATCAGGGGAAGATGGGAGGCCCGGGAAAGCCGGGCCGATGATGAAGGAGAGGAAGAAACCCATGGATCTGAAAGAGGCAAGAGCGCAGATTGAAGAAGTAGACGCGGAGATGGCGGACCTGTTCGCCCGGCGGATGGAGGCGGTCCGGGAGATCGCGGCCTACAAGCGGGAGCGGGGGCTTCCGATCGAGGATCTGAGCCGGGAAAAGCAGCTGATCGAAAAGCAGAGCCAGCGGATTGCGGATGAAACGCTCCGCTCCTTCTATATACAGTTTCTGCAGGATACGATGGATGTCAGCAAGCGCTGGCAGCACCGGCTGATCAGCGGGATGCGGATTGCCTACTGCGGCGTGGAAGGCGCTTTTGCTTCCATTGCGGCGGAGCGGATTTTTCCGGACGGAACCCTGGTCCCCTTTGATTCCTTTGAGGCGGCGTATGAATCCGTGAGGGCGGGGGATTGCGACGCGGCGGTGCTTCCGATTGAGAACAGCTACGCGGGAGAAGTGGGCCAGGTGATCGACCTGATGTTCTCGGGAAGCCTGTATGTAAACGGCGTGTATGATCTGACCATCGCCCAGAATCTGCTGGGGGTTCCCGGCGCCCATATGGAGGATATCCGCAGGGTTGTCAGCCATCCCCAGGCCCTGGCCCAGTGCCGGCGATATATTCAGGAGCACGGCTTCGAGGCGGTCAGCGCGCCCAATACCGCCATGGCGGCCCAGCGGGTGGCGGAGGCCGGGGACAGACAGACCGCCGCCATCGCCAGCCGGGAAACGGCAGCGCTCTACGGCCTGACGGTGCTGGATCATGACATCCATGAAAGCCGGAACAACACAACCCGGTTCGCGGTCTTTTCCCGGGTGGAAAACCGGAACGTTGGGCAGAAGGAGGGAGCGGCCTTCCTGATGCTGTTCACGGTTCAGGACGAGCCGGGCGGCCTGGCCAAGGCCATCAACATGATCAGCGCCTTCGGATTCAACATGCGGGTGCTCCGCTCCCGCCCCATGAAGGAGCTGCCCTGGCATTACTACTTCTACGCGGAGGTGGAGGGAGACGGGGAATCGGAGGATGCCCGCCGCATGATCGGCGCCATGAAGGAGATCTGCCCCATGGTCCGGATCGCGGGGCATTATTCCGCTTCGGCCAACGCGGAGCAGGGCGGCGAAACCATTTAAAAGAAGGATAAAGAAGGGTCGTGAAGACGATGAATATGGAATTCAGACGGAAGCTGCTGATCCCCATGGAGACGAAGAAAATGTATCCCCTGACCCCGGGCGTGGCCAGGACGGTGGCGGAAAAGACGGCCCAGCTGAAGGAGATTTTCGAGGGAAAGAGCGATCGGATCGCGCTGATTATCGGGCCCTGCTCCGCGGACCGTGAGGACAGCGTGATGGACTATCTTTCCCGGCTGGCGCCGATTCAGGAGCGGGTGAAGGAGAAGATCATGATCGTTCCCCGGGTGTATACAAACAAGCCCCGGACCACGGGAGAAGGATACAAGGGGATGGTGCATCAGCCGGATCCCAATGCCCGGCCGGACCTGTTCAAGGGCATCATCGCCACCCGGGAGCTGCATATGCGGGCGGTCAGCGAGACGGGCATGATCTGCGCGGACGAGATGCTCTATCCGGAAAACTATAAGTATTTGGACGACCTGCTGGGATATGTGGCCGTGGGGGCCCGGAGCGTGGAAGACCAGCAGCACCGGCTGACGGCCAGCGCCATCGACTGCCCGGTGGGCATGAAAAACCCCACCAGCGGGGATCTGACGGTCATGATGAACGCGATCCTGGCGGCCCAGCATCCCCATGATTTTATCTACCGGGGATGGGAGGGCCATTCCGGCGGAAATGCCCATGCCCATGCCATTCTGCGGGGATATGTGAACCAGAAGGGGATTACCCACCCAAACTATCATTATGAGACCCTGCAATATGTGCAGGAGCTGTATGACCGGTGGAAGCTGCAGAATCCGGCGGTGGTCATCGACTGCAATCACGCCAACAGCGGCAAGAATCCCTTTGAACAGCCCCGGATTCTGAAGGAAGTGATTTATTCCTGCCGGTATAATGAGGGGCTGCGGAAGCTGGTGAAGGGCTTCATGGTGGAGAGCTATCTGGAGGACGGAAACCAGCCCGTGGACGGCGGCGTATACGGCAAAAGCATTACGGACGCCTGCCTGGGATGGGATAAGAGCGAGCGGCTGATTTATGAGATGGCGGATATGCTGTAATCCGGCGATCCGGCGCCGACGCTGTCCGGGAAACCCGGGGCGGCTGAAGGATGGGAAAAGCGGACGGGCCGCGGCCGAAAGGGACGGCGGCCCGGGGAGGTGAATAACGCCATGAAGGTGACCATATGGCCGCAGCGGCTGCGGGGGAAGATCCGCGCGATCTCCTCCAAATCGGCGGCCCACCGGCTGCTGATCTGCGGGGCGCTGGCGGAGCGGCCCACGGATATTCTGTGTGAAAACCTGTCGGCGGATATTGAGGCGACCGCCGAGGCCCTGCGCAGCCTGGGGGCGGAAATTGCCTATGAGGAACCCCGGGGCGCCTTTCGGGTAACCCCGATCCGGCCGGCGGCCGGCCGCTGCGGGTTGGACGTGGGGGAAAGCGGTTCCACCCTGCGGTTTCTGCTGCCGGTGATCTGCGCGCTGGGCAGGGAAACCCGAATTGTGATGCACGGCCGGCTGGGAGAGCGGCCCCTGTCCCCGCTGTGGGAGGAGCTGATCCGCCACGGATGCGAACTGACGAGAAATCCGGACGGAACCCTGGGAACCCGGGGAAAACTCCGGGGTGGAACCTTTTCCCTGGCGGCCAACGTATCCTCCCAGTTTATCAGCGGGCTCCTGTTCGCCCTTCCCCTCATGGGGGAGGAATCCCGGATCCGGCTGGAGGGACCGGTGGAATCGGAAGGATATATCCGCATGACCATGCAGGCTCTGGCCCGCTTCGGCGTCCGGACGGAATGGGAAGGGGATACGCTTCGAACCTTCGGCGGCCTGCGCTCGCCGGGGCGGGCGGAAACGGAGGGAGACTGGTCGGCCGGCGCCTTCTGGGAGGTGGCCGCCATGCTGTCCGACGGGGATGCCGGCGGCCTCCGCCTCACCGGGCTGGATCCCGAATCCGCCCAGGGGGACCGGGCGGTCCGGAGCCTGAAAAAAGAAATTGCCGCGGGGAACGCGGAGATCGACGCCCGGAATATTCCGGATCTGGTGCCGATCCTGGCGGTGCTGGCAGCCCTGTCGCCGGGAACCACGGTTTTTACCGGCGCCGGACGGCTGCGGCTGAAGGAAAGCGACCGAATCGCCTCCACGGTCCGCATGCTGACGGATCTGGGAGGACGGGCGGAGGAAACGGCGGAGGGGCTGATCGTCCGGGGACAGACCTCCCTGCGCGGCGGCACCGTGGACAGCTGCGGCGATCACCGAATTGCCATGAGCGCGGCGGTGGCCTCTATTGCCTGCCGGGAAAAGGTCGTAATCAACGGCGCCCAGGCGGTTCGCAAGTCCTATCCCGGATTCTGGGAGGACTTTGAAAGGCTGGGCGGAAGAATACAGAAGGAGGATGCATAAAGGCCATGAGCAACAGCTATGGAACCCTTTACAGATTCACCATCTGGGGCCAGAGCCATGCGCCGGCGGTGGGGGTGACCGTGGAAGGCATCCCGGCGGGAACGAAGGTGGATCTGGACCGGCTGCAGGCATTTCTGGACCGGAGGAAGCCGGGCCAGGGCCCGATGACCACCGCCCGGAAGGAGGCGGACCGGCCGGAGTTTCTGAGCGGCCTGCTGCCGGGCGCGGCGGAGACGGGGGATGCCCCGGAAAGCCGGATTTATACCGCCTGCGGCAGCCCCGTGACCGCGGCGATCCGAAACGGGGATTTCCGTTCCGGCGATTATGAGGATATTCGGTTCATTCCCCGGCCGGGCCACGCGGACTTTACGGCCATGGTGCGGTATGGGGAGGCCCGGGATTATGCCGGAGGCGGACAGTTTTCCGGCCGGATGACGGCGCCCCTGTGCATCGCGGGGGGCATCGCGCTGCAGCTGCTGGAGGCCCGGGGCATCACCGTTTCGGCCCGGGCCGTGCGGATCGGCGGGGAGACGGATCCGGAAGCAATGGCCCGGGCCATCGAAGAGGCCCGGGCGGCGGGAGACTCCGTGGGCGGCGTGGTGGAATGCGTCATCGAAGGCATGCCGGCAGGCATCGGGGAGCCCATGTTTGACGGAATCGAAAACCGGATCGCCCAGGCCGTTTTCGGCATTCCGGCGGTCAAAGGCATCGAATTCGGCAGCGGCTTCGCGGGGGCGGATCTGAAGGGCAGCGAGAACAACGATCCGTTCCTGCTGCGGCCGGCGGACCCGGAGGCGGGCCATGCGAAGGACGGGATTCTCTCCCGGGTCCGGACCGGCTCCAACCGGCATGGGGGCGCGCTGGGAGGGATGAGCAGCGGAATGCCCATCGTCTTCCGGGCGGCCCTGAAGCCGACGCCCTCCATTGCGGCGGCGCAGGACAGCGTGGATGTCCGGACGGGAGAGGCGGTACGGCTGCGGGTCGGCGGCCGGCATGATCCCTGCATCGCGATCCGGGCGCTTCCGGCGGTGGAGGCGGCCGCGGCCGCGGCGCTGTATGACCTGATCCGGATCCGGGAATCGGAAGAAAGCTGAAGCCGGAATCGGGAAGGAAGCTGAAACCGGGATAGGGAAAGGACAGAAATCCGGAGTACAGAACAGAGATTCGGACAGCCCCGGGCAGGAGCCGACGGGGAAGAGAAAGCGCTCCGGACGGCGAAAGGGAGCATCAGAATCATCAGGGCAGGAACCATTCAGGGAAAGGACGGAAGAAATCCATGAAATTCGGACTGCTGGGAGAGCATCTGGGCCACAGCTATTCACCCCGGATCCACGGGCTGCTGCACGGGGAAGCATACGGCCTCTGCGAGGTTCCTCCGGAGAATGTGGAAGCCTTTCTGGCCGGGACGGAGCTGGATGGCCTGAACGTGACCATTCCCTATAAGCGGAGGGTGATGGGATGCTGCGCGTCCCTGTCCGAAACGGCCCGGAAGGTGGGATGCGTCAATACCCTGGTCCGCGGCCCGGAGGGCTGGCGGGGATATAATACGGATTATGACGGATTCCGCCATCTGCTGATGGCGGGCGGGCTGAATCCCGCGGGGCGTAAGGCGCTGGTGCTGGGCAGCGGCGGCGCCTCACTCACGGTCCGGACCGTGCTGAAGGATCTGGGCGCGGCGGAAATCTGCGTCATGACCCGGCATCTTCCGGAGCATCCGTCGGCGGAGGCCGGGATATCGTATGATACCTATGACCGGGCGGAGCGGCATGCCGACGCGGAACTGATCGTCAACGCCACGCCGGTCGGCATGTATCCGGGTAATGGCGCGTCCCCCGTGGATCTGGGTCTTTTCCCCGCCTGCCGGGGCGTAGCCGACGTGATCTATAATCCGGCTCGAACCGCCCTGCTGATGCAGGCGGAGGAGCGGGGCATTCCCTGGGCCGGCGGGCTGGGAATGCTGGTGGCGCAGGCCCGGAGAAGCGCGGAGCTCTGGCTGGGCCGGGAAATCGCCGACCAGCGGGTGGAGGAGATCTGCGGGCAGCTGGCCCGGGAAACGGAGAACATCGTGCTGATCGGCATGCCCGGCTCCGGAAAAACCTCCATCGGCGAGCGGCTGCGGGCGGAAACGGGGCGGGTGCTCATCGATACGGATGAGGAAGTGGCCCGCATGGCCGGCAAACCGGTGCCCGCCCTGATTCTGGAGGAGGGAGAAGCCGCCTTCCGCCGGCTGGAAACCCTGGCCATCGCCGAGGCAGGAAAACAGTCCGGACGCATTATCGCCACCGGCGGGGGCTGCGTGACCCGGGAGGAGAATTATCCCCATCTGCATCAGAACGGCAGAATCTTCTGGATCCGGCGGGATCCTGCCCTGCTGCCCACGGAGGGCCGGCCCCTGAGCCAGGCCGAATCCGTCAGGACGCTGTATGAGCGGCGGAAGGGGCAGTACGCACGGTTCGCGGATCGGACCGTGGAAAACGATTCCACCGTGGCGGAGGCCGCGGCCCGGATCCTGGAGCAGTGGTGATCCGGATCAAAAAAAAGCCCCCTGCCGGGGGCGGGAGGCCGTGGTTTCGGCTGCGGACGAAAATACCATATGCCGGATGACCGTGAAAACGGTCATCCGTTCAGGCGGAGGAGAGATTATGAAAATCTGGATTTTGAACGGACCGAATCTGAATATGCTGGGCATCCGGGAGCCCGCCCTGTACGGCCGGGGGGATTATGCCTCCCTGGAGGCCTACTGCCGCAGCGCCTGCGAGGAGATATCCGCCACGGTGGCCGACGGCATCGAATGCGAAATCTTCCAGTCCAATCATGAGGGTACGCTGGTGGACACGATTCAGCGGGCCTACTTTGAAGGGGTGGACGGCATTGTCATCAATCCCGGAGCGTATACCCATACCAGCATCGCGATCCTGGACGCCCTGAAGGCGGTGTCCATCCCGGCGGCGGAGGTGCATCTGACCGATATCCGCCAGCGGGAGCCCTTCCGCCAGGTTTCCTACGCGGGCATGGCCTGCGAAGCGCATTACATGGGAGACGGCTTTGAAGGATACCGCAGGGCCGTGGCCTATCTGGCGGAGAAATACGGGAAGCGGGTTTAAGGAGAACCGCAGGGCCGTGGTCTATCTGGCGGATAAAACCGGGAAGCGGGTTTAAGGAGAACCGCAGGGCCGTGGCCTATCTGGCGGAAAAATACGGGAAGCGGGCTTAAGGAGAACCTCGGGGCCGCCGGCCTGTCTGACGGAAAAAACCGGAAAGAGAAGGGCTGGCCCGGATCAGCTTTCCCGGGGCGGCAGTTCTTCACCCAGGGGGAAGGTTCCCGGCGCGACGCCGGTGGCATACCAGATCTTATGTCCGTCCGTCGTGCAGAGAATATGCCCGTCTCCCGCGCACAGATAGACCGCCTCCTTCCCCACATAGCACTGATGAATGGCAAAGCTCCGGGCGGTGCCGTAGGCCTGGCCCGGAATCAGAATCAGCCGGGGATTGACCAGCTTGTATGCAGCGGGCGAAACCTCATCCGTACGGATCCCGTGATGGGGAAAGGACAGGATATCCACGTCCCGGATTTCATCCGGCCACCGCTTTGAAAGCGACCAGTGCATAAAATCCCCGGTGAACATGATCCGCACGCGGCCATAGGTGATGATGAAATTCAGGCTGTCCATGTTTCGGTCCCCCGGAATGATCTCTCTGTATTCCGGGCTGACGCACAGAAGCGAGAGGGCCCCGAAGGTCAGCCGGTCCCCTTCCTTCATCTGGCGGTAGGTTCCCCCGGCCAGGGGCTGAAGCGGCTTGTACAGCTCCGGAGAGGGCCCGTAGACCAGGGTGTCCGCCGTGTAATACAGGGCGCCGATGAAATTGACGTTATAGTCGTGATCGTTGTGCCAGTGGGTTACGATATGCACGTCCACGTGATCGATGCCGCTGCCTTCCAGGTATTCGAAGAGGGGATAATTGTGATATCCGGCGGAGATGGGGGCGGTGGTATCGGATCCGCAGTCCACCAGGATCACCGTATCATCCAGGGTCAGCAGATAGGCGTCCCCGCAGCCGATATCGATCTGGTGCAGCCGCAGCAGGCCGTCCCGTCCGGGAGTCTCCGGCCGCGCGTCCTCCGGGGCGGCCAGGCTTCCCGTCAGCAGCAGAAGCGACGCAAAAAAAATCCAAATCCGGTTCCGCAGTTTTCTGCTCATCTGCTTTTCTTTCCTTTCGACTCCCGGAAACAACGCGGATCTTTTTTTATCCGCCCGTGCCCGATATGGATGATTTTCAGCCCCGATGCATCATATCATATGGAGGCGAAGACGTCCAGCCTTTCCGGCTTTTACGCTATCGGGGCCTGCCGGCATTTCATTCCGCGATAGAAACCGGCTGCACCCTGCCTTTTTTCCGGGAGAGGCCGGCAGGCGGAAAAGGGCCCGGTCTCTCGGACCTTTTTGTTTTTTCTCCGGGAAAGAGGCGGAAAAGGGCCTGGTTTCCCGGACCTTTTTGTTTTTTCTCCGGGAATGAGTCGAAAAGGGGTCCGGTTTTCCGGGCTTTTTTTGTGTCCGGTTTTCCGGGCTTTTTTTGCGCTTTTCTTTTCCCGGGAAAATGTGGTATCATATAATGTCGTCCTTTGCGGGCCGGCGGCGCCAAAAGGTGCGAACGACGCGGGAAACGGGAAATTGAGGCAACATGCGATTAAAGAAACTGGAACTGTACGGATTCAAGTCCTTCGCTCAGCGGACGGAAATCGTCCTGAACGAAGGAATCACGGCCATCGTGGGGCCCAACGGATCCGGCAAGAGCAATATCGGGGACGCGGTCCGGTGGGTGCTGGGGGAGCAGAGCGCGAAGCTGCTCCGGGGCGCCAGCATGCAGGACGTGATCTTCAACGGGACGCAGAAGCGAAAGCCCCTGAGCTATTGCGAGGTCTCCCTGGTCTTCGATAACGAGGACCGGGCGCTGCCCATGGATTACGCGGAAATCATGGTCACCCGCCGGGTGTATCGGACGGGGGAGAGCGAATATTTTCTGAACCGCTCCACCTGCCGGCTGAAGGACGTGATTGACCTTTTCCGGGACACGGGCATCGGCAAGGAAGGATATTCCATCATCGGCCAGGGCCGGAT
>CAZMFY010000059.1:0-11364 GCA_964565635.1 uncultured Oscillospiraceae bacterium | reverse complement strand
CTCCGGGACGCCCACCCGCTTGGCCAGGCTGCCGGCGGCCACATTCCGCACGATGACTTCCAGGGGCACGATGGTCACCTTCTTGACGAGGGTTTCCCGGTCGTTCAGCTCCTCGATATAATGGGTGGGGATGCCGTCCTTTTCCAGCACTTTCATGAGAAAATTGCTCATCCGGTTGTTGATGACGCCCTTGCCCTGGATGGTACCCTTTTTCTGGCCGTTAAAGGCGGTGGCATCATCCTTATAGGAGACAAGAACCACGTTCGGATCGTCGGTGGCGAAAACTTTCTGGCTTTTCCTTCGTACAGCTGCTCCAGCTTCTTCATGGGGAATCCTCCTCGCACATCGGTCGCATTCTGCCCGCAAATCCGAACATCGCCGTTATTCTATGCGCTGGCATCCGTTTTGTCAACAAATGGGGAACACACTGCCAAAGTTTTTCCGGACGAACAATGGGCAAAGGTTTTTGTTCCCGGAAGGACGGAGCGCAAATAGCGGTTTTCGGAAAGGAAGAAAAAAGCAAAAAAAATTTAAAAACAGGGATTGACAGACACATCCTGAGGTGGTATATTCTGGTCATCGAAACCGATTTAGTAAACATCGAAATCGGTTTAGAAAGAGGATATCGACAGGACCAGAGGACCAGAGGAGCGGAAGATGGCTGCAACGATTCGGGAACTGGCCAGCCGGGTAGGGCTGTCCATGTCGGCGGTCAGCAAGGCGCTGAACGGCTATCCCGACGTGAGCGAAAAAACCCGGCAGATGGTGCTGCAGGCGGCCCAGGAGATGAATTACATTCCCAACGTGCACGCCCGGGCCCTGAAGGCCAAACGAAACTACAGCCTGGGCGTCCTGTTCACGGACGAGCGCCGGTCCGGGCTGACTCACCCCTTCTTTTCCGCGGTGCTGGAGGGCTTCCGAAAGGAAGCGGAGGAAAAGGGGTACGACATCACCTTTATCGGACACCGGCTGGGGGACTCCGGGATTACCTACCTGGAGCACTGCCGGAGCCGGGAGCTGGAAGGCATCTGTGTGGCCTGCATCGATTTCGGCCTGGAGGAAGTGCGAGAGCTGGTGGAGGCGGAGCTGCCGGTGGTGACGATTGACCATCCCTTTCCTGGCCGGGGAGCCGTGCTGGCGGACAATGCGGACGGGATGATTCAGCTGGTGGACTACGTGACGGGGCTGGGGCACCGGAAAATCGCCTTCATCCACGGAGAGCGGGGCAATACGGTGACGGAGACACGGATCAAAACCTTCCTCTCCGCCATGGAGGAGCGGGGGCTGACGGTGCCACCGGAATATCTGGAGTCCTGCGAGTATACGAATCCGGAGAGCTGCTACGCGGCTACGGAAAGGCTGCTGAGCCTGCCAGAGGCCCCGGAGTGCATCCTGGCCAGCGACGATCTTTCCTCCGCGGGGGCCATGACCGCGGCGCTGCGGCGGGGGCTGCGGGTGCCGGAGGACCTGAGCCTGACGGGGTATGACGGCATTGAAATCCTGCGGAATTCCCATCCCCGGCTGACCACGGTGGATCAGAATGCGGCGCTGATCGGAAAAACCGCGGCGGAGCTGCTGATCGCCCAGATCGAAGGGGCGCCCCCGGAGACTCGGAGGGTGCCGGCTACGCTGATTCCCGGGGAAACGGCGGGCCCGCCGGCGCGCCGGGCTTGAGAAAGGGGAAATTTTTTCCGGGACGGGGTAAATTTTTTCGGACGGTAGACTTTTTTGACGGAATGTGATAGGATACGACCAGCGAAATTCTGGTCAAACGTTTTCCGAAAATCACATTTGCTTTGCTCGATTTGTTCGGAACATAAAAAGAGCCTGTCGGCTCCCGTTTCAGAAGGCTTTCTTTTGAAACTTTTTCCAGGATTCCAATCAGCCTGTGAGGCTGTTTGAGAAATATGCGGCAAAGCCGCGAAGAAAAAAAGGAGGATTAACCTTATGAAGAAGCTAGTTGCCCTGCTGCTCGCAGCCATCATGATGATGGGCCTCGTCTCCGCTGTGGCCGAGGAAACGGTGGAACTGAATCTGTGGACCATCGCCGTGGAAAGCGACGCCAGCTATCAGACCTTCATTGACGCCATCGCGGCCTTCGAAGCGGCGCATCCCGGCGTGAAGATCAACCATGAGCCCACCCAGAACGAGCAGTACAAGATCAAGATCAAGGCGGCCATGACCGACGGCACGGGCCTGCCGGATATCTTCTTCACCTGGGGCATGGGATTCCTGGGCGAATTTGTGGCTGCGGACCGGGTGCTGTGCCTGGACGAGTACTATGATGCCTACAAGGATGAGCTGCCCACAAACATGTGCGCCAATGCGTCCTATGACGGCAAGCTGTTCGGCGTGCCCTACACCATGAGCGAGGTTGTGCTGTTTGCCAACATGGAGCTGCTGGGCTCCGTGGGCTATGATCACATCCCCACCACCATCGAAGAGATGAACGACTGCTGCGACAAGCTGCTGGCGGCGGGCATCACCCCCTTCGGCGTATCCGGCAAGGAACTCTGGTGCCTGTCCGAATACCTGGAGCCCCTGATGATCAAGTCCGTGGGCACCGAGCGGCTGATCAAGATGTACAACGGCGAAGAGAGCTGGAACAATCCGGACGTGATCGCCGCGGTGAAAGCCTTCCAGGACATGGTGAACAAGAACTACTTCGATCCTAACGCCGCGGCGCTGGGCAACGACGAAGTCAAGACCAACTTCATCGCCGGCAAGTATGCCTTCTATCAGAACGGTTCCTGGAACTGCGGCGACATCGACAAGAGCGAAAATGCCGCCAAGTTCCAGGCGGGCCTGTTCCCGGTGCTGAACGCGGACAACGCTTCCCTGTATGAGCTGATCGGCGGCCCCAACAACACCCTGGCCGTGACCGCCACCACCGCCCATAAGGAAGAAGCCGTGGCCGCCGCCTTCGAACTGGGCCGCTACATGTCCGACAAGGACTATAAGTCCGGCGCGAACCTGCCCTGCTGGGCGCCCGACCCCGAAGCTCAGGTTTCCGATCTGGTATCCGCGGTGGCTGACATCGCCGCGAAGGCCGAGGGCATGGTGCTGTTCGGCGACAACTTCCTGAGCGCTGATCAGGCGAACACCTATCTGGATTACATCGGCCTGGCCTATGCGGGCGACATTACCCCCGAAGAATTCGCCCAGGGCATGGATGATACCCTGTACAACAAGTAATCCGTTTCTGACGGGAAAAACCTGATATGGAAGAGGGACGGCTCCCCGGAGATCAATCTTCAGGGGCGCCGTCTCCCTCCTTTTTTTGAAAGGGAGCCAGAGCATGAAGAGACCACTTTCCTATAAGCTGAACATTTTTCTGTTTCTGCTGCCGGCGCTGCTGCTGTTCGTGGGGATCCTGATTGCCCCCATCGTCATGTCCGCCTACTACAGCCTGACGGAATGGAACGGCCTGCTGACACCGAAGTTTATCGGCCTGCAGAACTACATCGAGATGTTCACCAGCAAATCCATCAACATCACCCGGGCCCTGAAAAACGCCATGCTGCTGGCGGTGCTCTCCGTGTGCATCCAGCTGCCCTTCTCCCTGCTGCTGGCGCTGAAGCTGAGCCGGGGCATCAAAGGATCCCGGTGGTACCTGGCCATCTTCTTTATGCCCGTGCTGATCTCCTCCGTGGTCATCGGCCAATTGTGGATTAAAATCTACAACCCGGAGTACGGAGTGCTGAACATGCTGCTCCGGTCCCTGGGGCTGGATAGCTGGACCCGGATCTGGCTGGGGGATAAGAACGTGGCCTTTGGCGCCTGCCTGGTTCCTATCCTGTGGCAGTACGTTGGATACCACATGCTGCTGATGTACGCGGGCATCAAGGGCATGCCGGCGGATCTGAACGAGGCCGCCATGCTGGACGGGTGCACGCCGGCCCAGGTGAGCTGGTATATTACCATCCCCTATATCCGGCCGATTCTGCGGGTCTGCGTCATCTTCGCGGTGACCGGCTCGTTGAAATCCTTCGACATGATTTACGTGCTGACCAACGGCGGGCCGAACCACGCCACGGAGCTGCCCAGCACCCTGATGGTCAATCTGCTGTTCCTGAGAAACCGGTACGGCATGGGGTCGGCCATCGCGGTATTGCTGATTGTGCTGTGCTTCTTCTTTGCCATGCTGATTAATTTCATGTTCAAGGAGGAGAAGTAAGATGAGCGCAAGAGCAAAAATCAATCAGGCGGATATCCCGGTGGCTCAGCAGCACAGGTTTAAGTGGACCGATGTGCTGGTACAGGTGCTGCTCATCGTCTGGGCGGCTATCTGCCTGTTCCCGGTCTACTGGATGTTTACCTTCTCCCTGAAGAGCAACGAGGAAATCTTCGGGGCCAACGTGATGGGCCTGCCCCAGAACTGGCTGTGGAGCAACTATTCCCGGGCCCTGACGGTGGGCAACATGGGAAGATATTTCATGAACAGCCTGCTGGTGACCTTCGTTTCCATCGTCTTCGTGCTGGTGGCGGCCATCATGGCCACCTACGCCATGACCCGGCTGCACTGGAAGGGACGGAAACGGATGAACAGCTTCTTCATGCTGGGGCTGACCATACCGATTCACGCGGCCATCGTGCCCCTGTATACGACCCTGTCCCGGATGGGCCTGCTGAACACCTACTGGGCCCTGATTATTCCCTATTCGGCCTTCTCCCTGAGCATGGGGATTCTGATCAGCACCGGCTTTATGGGAGACATTCCCTATGATCTGGACGAGGCCGCCTTCCTGGACGGCTGCGGCGTATGGGGAATCTTCTTCCGGGTGATCGTGCCGCTGATGCTTCCGGCGGTTTCCACGGTGGGAATTTACACCTTCCTGCAGTGCTGGAACGAGCTGATGTTCGCTACGGTGTTCATCAGCAAGGAAGCCTTCAAGACCCTGCCTGTAGGCATTCAGGGGCTGAGCGGCCAGTATACCACCGAGTGGGGTCCCATCGGCGCGGCCCTGACCCTGGCCACCGTCCCCACCCTGATCGTGTATATTTTCCTCAGCAGACAGATTCAGGAAAGCTTTATCGCGGGCGCCGTGAAGGGCTGACCGGTTTTTACAGACACCCTCCGAGGTTTTCGGAGGGTGTCTTTTTATAACGGGATGTATTAAGAAAATGTTAAAAAATTTTGAAGGAATTTGCTTTGTTTGTGATGAAATGCTTGCATTTCCTTCCGTGATAGGATAGAATAGGATGAATTCCTGTGGGGAGGTCTGTTTGCTGACCCGCCGCGGGAGGTAAGGAGGCGCAGGGCCATGAAGGTTGTACTGCTGAAGGACGTAAAAAATATCGGAAAGCGGGACGAGATCCTGAACGTCAGCGACGGATACGCCCGGAACTTTCTGTTTCCCCAGAAGCTGGCGGTGGAAGCCAAGGCCGGGACGCTGAAGGAGATCGAGCGGAAGCGGGCGGCCCAGGATGCCCGGGAGGCGGAGCTGCTGGCGGAGGCGCAGGCCAGAGCGGAAATCCTGAAGGGGAAGGTCATCAATCTGCAGATTAAATGCGGGTCCCAAGGCCGGCTTTATGGCAGCGTGACCGCAGCGGAGGTGGCGGAGGCGCTGGAGAAGCAGCACGGATATGCTGCGGATAAGCGGAAGATGGATCTGGGAGAGCCCATCAAGGAGGTGGGAGACCGGGAGATCAGCATCCGGCTGCATCCGAAGGTTTCCACCACCATGATCCTGCGGGTGAGCCCGCTGGAAAAGTAATCCAAAATCATTCGCAAGGAGACGGACCATGCCGGAGCGGGAAGAAGCGCTGCGGGGGATGACACCCCCCTTCAGCCTGGAAGCGGAGATCAGTGTGCTGGGCGCCATGCTGCAGGATACATCTGCCGTGCTCCGGGGGACGGAGAGCCTGAAGGCAGAGGACTTCTATCTGGCGGAGCATCAGGAGATTTTCCGGGCCATGGTGGATCTGAACCTGGAGCACAGGCCCATCGATCTGACCACCCTGAGCTCGGAGATGAGCCGGCGGGGATCCCTGGAGGGGATCGGAGGCATCGCGTATCTGATGCGGCTGATGAGCTCCGTGCCCGCTACCGCCAACGTGGAGGCCTATATCCGCCTGGTGCTGGAGAAGAGCACGCTGCGGAAGCTGATCGCAGCGGCCCAGCGGATGCAGAAGGCGGCCTATGCCCAGCAGGATCCGGTGCAGGAGGTGTTGGCCGGGGCGGAGAAGGAAATCTTTGACCTGGTCATGAACCGGACGGACGGGGGAACCCTGAAGCCGGTGAAGGAAGTGCTGCGGAACACCTACCAGGAGATCGAGGAGCTGGCGAAGCTTCACGGGGAGCTGGCCGGGGTGCCCACGGGCTTCATCGACCTGGACAGCACGCTGACGGGGATGCATCCCGGCGAGCTGATCATCATCGGAGCCCGGCCGGCCATGGGAAAGACGTCCTTTGCGATGAATATCGCCGGATATGCCAGCATTACGAAGGGAAAGACCGTGGCGGTCTTCAGCCTGGAAATGCCCCGGGAGCAGATCGTCATGCGGGTGCTGTGCAGCGAGGCCAAGGTCAACATGCAGAAGGTGCGGAAGGGCACCCTGGAGGATAAGGAATGGGTGGCGCTGGCCAGAGCGTTGGGCCCCATTTCCGCCGCGCCGATGTATCTGGACGATACGGCGGGGCTGACCCCCAGCCAGCTGCGGAGCCGGTGCCGGCGGCTGATGATGGACCACGGGCTGGACCTGGTGGTGGTTGACTATCTGGGACTGATGCGGGCGGACAGCCGGACGGAGAGCCGGCAGCTGGAGGTGGCGGAGATCAGCCGTCAGCTGAAGGCCATCGCTCTGGAGCTGAAGATTCCCGTGGTGGTCTGCGCCCAGCTGAGCCGGGCGAATAAGGACCGGGTTGACAAGCGGCCCGTGCTGACGGATCTGAGAGAATCCGGCTCCATCGAGCAGGACGCGGACGTGGTCATGTTCCTGCACCGGGAGGAATATTATAATCCGGAGACGGAGGAGAAGAATATCGCGGAGGTCAATGTGGCCAAGCAGCGGAGCGGACCGCTTCGGACGGTGAAGCTGGCGTGGATCAGCGAGACCACGACCTTTGCGAATCTGCTGAGGGAAAGCCCGCCCGGCGGAGACGCGCCGTTCTGAGCAGGGATGAAGGAGCCCGGCGGCGCGGGAAACACGAGGTGGAGGAGTTTAACCTGAAGGAGAACCGATGGAAACATACAGAATATGCCAGCTTCAGAAGGACAGCCGGTTTGAGGGCTTCCTGATGGTGAAGGGCGCGGAGAAAAAAACGGACCGGAACGGCCGGGACTACGTGGACATGAACCTGGGGGACCGGACGGGGGAGATCAACGCCAAGATCTGGAACTGGGAAGGAACCCAGGTTCCGGAGAGCGGAAAGCCCATCTTGATCCGGGGCCTGGTTCAGGAATACAACGGCCGGATGCAGATGCGGATCGAGAAATGGCGAGCCGCGGCGCCGGAGGACCCGGTGGATATCAGCGAGCTGGTGCCCGCCGCGCCCCGGAGCAGCCGGGAGATGATGAGCGAAATCCGGGAGACGCTGGAGGGCTTTGCCAATGAAAGCCTGAAGCGGCTGACGGAGACCATGCTGGAGACGGCCGGAGAGAAGCTGGAGTGGTTTCCGGCGGCCCAGCGGATGCATCACGCGGAGCGCAGCGGCCTGCTGCACCATACCACGGACATGCTGCGGATGGCGAAGGCAATGCTGGAGGTTTATCCCTGGCTGAACCGGGACCTGCTGCTGGCGGGGGTGATCCTGCACGATCTGGGAAAGCTGGAGGAGCTGAAGAGCGACGAAAGCGGAAACGTGACGGACTATACCCGGGACGGGCAGCTGCTGGGGCATCTGGTCCGGGGCATCACGCTGCTGAACCGGGCGGCGGAGCAGACCGGCGTTCACGGGGAAATCCTGGTGCTGCTGGAGCACATGCTGCTGAGCCATCACGGGGAGGCGGAATACGGAAGCCCCCGGCCGCCCATGTTTCCGGAAGCGGAGGCGCTGCACTGGCTGGACATGATGGACGCCCGGATGAACACCATGAAGACGGCCTGGGAGAAGACCCCGGAGGGCGCCTTCAGCGAGCGGATTTCCAGCCTGGAACGGCGGATTTACCATCCCTTTTACAGGGAGGACGCGGAATAAAGGCCCATGAATCCACGGTGCCTGGAGCACGCGGAAGCAGGGAGCATATAATCCCCGGGACATGGGGACGGAAAATAAAGGGAACACGAGGAATCATCCGACAGGAGGAACGGAACCATGAAGAAAAAGGTGCTTTGCCTGGTCCTGGCGCTGTGCGCAGTGACTCTGACCGCCTGCCAGCAGCGGGAGGTTTTCGACACCCTGCCGCCGGAAGGCCGGACCACCAGTGAGCCCGCGGGAGAGTCAGGCCAGGATCTTTTCGGATCCACAGTGGTCGGCGCCACGGACTATGACGACGGCTCCTACGATCCGAGTTCGGAGGAGGGCGGAGACTGGGAGACGGTGCCGGAGACCCCGGAAATGGCGACGGTGGTGCCGGTGATTTCCAGCGAATACGCCGGCGCGACTCCGGTGATTATCGACCCGGTGGACAAGCCTACGCCCACGCCGCTTCCCACCCTGAGCTTCAGCTACGTGACGTACGACGCTAACACCCTTCATCTGACCTTTGAAGGGCCCAGCGGCTGGACGGTGGACGACAGCCAGCCGGACACCTATATCCTGACCAATCCGGATCCCTCCATGGACTATGCGGCGACGCTGACGGTCCGGGCCACGAAGGTGAGCAAGCAGTACACCAAGAGCGAGCTTACCAAGGAAGTCAAAGGAATGCTGGATACCCTGGCGGCGGACGGCAGCCTGACCAGCTTCTCACCCTCCAACACGGCTGAGCGGACCTTCCTGGGCGCCACCGGCGTATACGCCAACTACAAGGCTGTGGTGAAGGAAACCGGCGCGGAGATCGCCGGGCGGCTGATCGTGGTCTGCGTGGACCGGGTGCTGTACAGCCTGCATGTGAGCTATCCGAGGGGATACACGGAATTCTACGTGGACAATGTATATGACAAGTTCCGCCATTCGGTGAAGCTGACCTGACGGAGAGAATGCCGGCCGGACCGAGATGATGGGAGAGACTGACCTGTGATGAAAAAAGGAACCAGACTGCTGTTGCTGATGCTGGCCGTGGCCCTGTGCTTCGGCCACTTTTCCCCTGCCCGGGCAGAGGTCATGACGCTGGGAATCTATTTTCGGGGACTGGTTCCCCAGGCGGACGGGACGGAGGCCCAGATCCCCCTGACCGGATCTTTCCGGGTGATGCAGGGGGGCATGGAAAAGGGAACCGTCCGGGCGGGGGAGACCACCCTGACCGTGGCGGGCTCCGATCCGGTGACACTGGTGCCCATGGCGGAAACCATTCCCGCGGGATGGGATCTGACCGAGGCCAGGGTGACGGTGGCGATGGCGGACGGCAGCAATGTGACGGTACCGATTCTGGTTCACGCGCTGGAGATGCCGGAAGAGACGGAAACGCCCACGCCGGCGCCGACGCCGGCCCCGACGCCGGCCCCGACGGAAACGCCGCGGGAGGAGGCCGAAACGGAGCTTCTGCCCCTGACGGAGGAGGACGAGGAGGTTTCCATCGAAGAGGTGGCGGAAACCTGGGCGGCGACCCCTACGCCGGGCTGGAACCCCACGCCCGTGCCGGTGCAGGCCGCGACGGCCGTGCCGGACGTATCGCTGCTGAAGGCTTCCGAGACAACGGGGACCTTCCACGTACGGGTGTGGTACGACCGCAACACCAACGCGGACTTCAACGGGAACGAAAAGGGCGTTGCAGGGATCCCGGTTTATATCGTGGATGAAAACGGCGAAGCCGTGACCGGGGGAGAGACCGGTGAAGACGGCGAGATCGTGCTGCCGGGGCTGGAACCCGGCACCTACCGGATCCGGGTCGCGCTGCCGGAGGAATACGGGTTCAGCCGGAAAACCACGGAGATCGGACTGAACAAGTCCTGCATGGATTTTTCCGATCAGGCGGTTCAGGATTCAGATCCCCTGCGGATTTCCGCCGGGGAAACGGTGGAGCGGGGCGTTGGCCTGCTGAAGGGCGTCGTGACGGACGGGGTCTGCTGGCTGGATGAGAACGGAGACGGCATCATGGGGGCGGAAGAGCCCCGGGTGACCGGCGTGCATATCACCATGGACGGCCAGAAGAACGGTCTGCATTTTGAGGCCTGGTCCGACGAAAACGGATACTGGCGGATTAACCGGCTGCGGGCGGGGTTCTACGATTTCACCGCCTATACGCCGGACGGAATGATGTTCACCAAATACAGCAGGACTGGCGGCGTGAACCGCTCCGTTTTCACGGCGGAGGGGAAGACGAAGCAGACGAAGACCCTGGATCTGAACGACGGAGAGGACCAACTGAACCAGCACGTGGGCTTTGCCTGGTCCGCCATCGTCCGGGGACAGGCCTTCCTGGACGCCAACTATAACGGACTGTACGACGAGGGGGAGAAGCCCCTGGCCGGGGTCAAGGTGACGGCCATCAAGCAGGCGAAGGACGAGGAAATCGCGGTGACCTACACGGACGAGGACGGTACCTACACCCTGTCCGGCCTGCGGGGAAATACCTACACCATCCGGGCGGTGCTTCCGGACGACGGCAGCAATTTTACCGTCACCGTGGATGACCCGGAGGGGAATCACTTTAAAGCCCGGGACAACCGCCGGGAGAACTTCTGGAAGGATTTCGTGCTGCAGAACGGGGAGGAGCGCACGGTCAACGTGGGCGCCATCTACTATGGCTCCGTCAGCGGCACGGTCTACATGGACGACGACTTCTCCGGAGACCGGAACGGCAAGGAGAAGGTGGCCCAGGGAATCAGCGTGCGGCTGCTGGACGCGCAGGGCACGCTGGTGGAAAGCAAACAGACCACGGCCAAGGGCGCCTTCAGCTTCACGGGGCTGACCCCCGGACGATACAGCCTGCGGATGACCGCCCGGAGCGGATATGCCTTTACGAAGCTGGGCGCGGGCAACGTGATGCTGAACCTGAACGGCGGGGAAGGCTATTCCGAAACCTTTGAGGTGCCCCTGGGAGAAAGCGTCACCGATAAGGACGCGGGCATGATCATGCCCGGGACGGTGAAGGGACAGGTTTTCGCGGACGAAAACGACAACGGCCGCCGGGACAGCGGCGAAAAGGGCCTGACAGGCACGGCGGTGCGGCTGATGAGCGAGGAAGGGGAAGCCTTCTCCGCGGTGGTATCCGAGAGCGGCGAATTCCTCTTCGACGCGGTGATGCCCGGACGCTACTGCCTGGAATCTCAGCTGCCCCAGGACGGCATCTGTGCCCGGGCCGGCGGGGATAATACCAT
>CAZMFY010000058.1:0-11411 GCA_964565635.1 uncultured Oscillospiraceae bacterium | reverse complement strand
GCCGCCACACCCTTGATGATGTGCTTCTGGCAGGTCAGATAGAAGACAAAGATCGGAATCAGGCTCAGGATGATCAGGGCCATGGTTGCGCCCAGATCCACCCGGCCGTAGCTTCCCTGCAGATACTGGATATGAATCGGGATCGTCTTATACTTCGTCTGATCCAGCACCAGATAGGGCAGCAGATAGTCATTCCAGACCCACATGATTTCCAGCACGCCGACGGAGATCAGCGTAGGCTTCATCATGGGCAGAACCACCTGGAAGAAGGTGGTCAGCGGTCCGCATCCGTCGATGCAGGCGGCCTCCTCAATGGCCAGGGGAATGGACTTGACGAAGCCGGCGAACATGAAAACCGCCAGGCCGGCGCCGAAGCCCAGGTAGACCACGGGAATCGTCCAGGGCGTATCCAGATGCAGCTCCCGGGCCGTATTGGCCAGGGTAAACATGACCATCTGGAAGGGAACCACCATGGAGAAAATGCACAGGTAATAGACGATTCTGGAAAAGAGATCGTCCACCCGGGCGATATACCAGGCGGCCATGGAGGTGCAGAGCAGAATCAGGCCCGTGGAGAAAATCGTAATGTATACGCTGTATCCGGCGGAAAGATAGAAGGGATAATTCCCGAAGGTTATGCCGTTTGTATAGTTGCTCAGCCCGACGAAGCTCTCCGCGTTCGGCAGGGCGAACACGTCCGCGTTGACGAAGCTGTTCCCCTTGAAGGAATTATACAGAACGATGATAATCGGCATCATCCAGATCACGCTGACGATCGCGAAGACGATGGAGGCCGCAATCTTTCCCCGGGACTGTTTTTCCCGCTGCTTATATTTTGCCATTACTGCTGCACCTCCCTGCTGCGGGTTGCCCGAAGCTGGATCAGAGAAATGGCCGTCACCAGCAGGAAGAACAGCACCGCCTTGGCCTGCGCCACACCCCGCTGATTGGCGGTGGTAAAGGTTTTCGCGATGTTCAGCGCCAGCATCTCCGTGGCGCCGATGCCCCGACGGATCGGCGCGCCATTGGTCAGCACCAGGTTCTGATCATACAGCTTGAAGCCGTTGGTCAGGGAAAGGAATGTGCAGATCGTGATGGAAGGCATCACGTTCGGCAGGGTGATATGGAACAGGGTCTGCCAGCCGTTGGCGCCGTCGATCCGGGCCGCCTCCAGCATATCCTCCGGCAGAGCCTGCAGGCCGGCGATATAGATAATCATCATATAGCCTACCTGCTGCCAGCACATGACCACGATCAGGCCCCAGAAGCCGTACTGCGCCTGGATGGACATGCTCACCGGCAGCACGGAATCGATGATGGTTTTCCAGATATAGCCCAGCACGATGCCGCCGATCAGATTCGGGATAAAGAAAACGCCCCGGAAGAAGCTGTTTCCCCGAATCCCCCGGGTCAGCCCGTAGGCCACGGCAAAGGCCAGTACGTTGATCAGGATGAGGCTGACCACAGCCACCTGGGCGGTATAGACAAAGGCATGCCGGAAGCCCGCGTCCTGAAAGGCCTTGGCGTAGTTGACAAAGCCCACCCACTTGGCATTGCTGGTGGTGGTAAAGCTGTTCAGGGAAAGATACATGCCCTGCAGGAACGGCCACAGAAAGCCGATGCAGAAGCACAGGAAGGTGGGCAGCAGAAAAGCCGCGAAGGCCCGCTGAATCGGTCTGCGAATCAGGTTAGATGTAATATTGCTGTGATCCCTTCTTCTGGCCATGGAAGATCACTCCGTTTCTGTTATTTAAGCCCGCCCCTTTTTCCGCGGATTTCTCCCCTTTCCGTCTCGCGGACAGGGACCGTTCCGTTTCAAGCAATGCGGGATGAAAAAGGGGCGGGCTGATCACCCGCCCCCGATTAAGTCACGTTCCGACTATTATCAGTGGGTATTGCTGTAGCAGTTGGCCCAGCCGTCAACGAAGGCATAGACCACATCGTCCCAGGCGCCTTCCACGCCGGCGGAATACTGCTCCAGAGCGGAAACGATGCCCGCGCGCCAGTTATCCACGTCGGGGGTATAGTTGAAGGCCCAGGTGACCACGTACTTGCCATTGGCCAGCTGGTCATTGGCGTTGTTGAAGAACACGTTCTCAGAGGCCTTGGCGCTCTTGAAGGGGATGGGGCCGAATTCCTTCGCCATCATGGTGGTTCCTTCCTCGCTGGTAACCACCCACTTCAGGAAGTCCAGGGTCGCCTTCTGATCCGCTTCGGAGGCCTTCTTGTTAACCGCCCAGCAGTTCTCGGTGCCGGCGCAGACCGCGGCGTTCTCCTCGCCTTCCACGCCGCAGTAGATGGGCAGCATGTACAGGTCTTCAGGATTCACGCTGGCGCTGACCGTTCCGTATTCCCAGGTACCGTTCTGGAAGAACACGGCCTTGCCGTCGCAGAATTCCGTTTCCGCGTCGGTTCCGGTATAGCCGGAGAGCTTCGTCACGTCCGCGGCGGAATCGGTGATGTACAGATCCCAGATGTTCTTATAGGCATCCAGATAGGTGCCCTTGATGGTCGCGGGGGCTTCGGTGATGCCGTCGTCCCGGAACTCATAGAACAGGGGCATATTGGCCAGATGGCCAGAGAACCGCCAGGAGGAGGATCCATCCAGGCCGGCGGAGGTGAAGGCATCGAAGCCCAGCTCCGCGGAACGGGCATGAATATCATCCGCCACAGCCTTCAGGCTGGCGAAATCCTTGATTTCATCCAGGGTGTGGCCCGCCTGCTCCAGCAGCTTTTTGTTGGTAATGATACCGTAGGCTTCATAGCAGTAACCAACAGCCACGGTCTGGCCGTCGGCGTTCTTCAGGTTGAAGTCTTCCGTGGTCATTTCGGCCATCAGGTCCGTGCCGTCCAGGGGCAGCGCGTAGTCAGCCCAGGTTTTCACGCCTTCCTGGTTTCCGATCTGGAACAGGGTAGGCGCGGCGTCTCCCTTGTCCATCTCGGAGGTCAGGGTCGTGCTGTAGGTGCCGGAAGCGGCGGTCAGAACCTTTACTTCCACACCGGTCTGCTCCTGATAAACCTTCGCCAGATCCTGCCAGGCCTGATCCGCTTCGGGCTTAAAGTTCAGATAATAGACCTTGCCGGTCTCTTCCGCGGAAGCGAAGGACAGCATGGACAGCGCCATGATCGCGGCAAGAACAACAGCCAACCATTTCTTCATCATAAGACAACTCCTTTCAATTTTCAGGGGGACACATAAAACAGGCATCCGCCCGGTTTTCTGTTCCTTCTGTCGGGGGGTATTTTACTATTTTTGACCGACGCTGTCAATAAAAAATCGAAAATCATGCAAAATTTGGGAATAAAGCTGGCGGGAATTCAGGAAAAAAGGGGATGCCGCCAAAACGAATAAACCGCGGTTCCCCCGAAATGGGAAAGAACCGCGGATCATTCAATGATGAAAAGCGATGATGGCCGGATACTAAAATATGAGTCATTCGCCATCCTTCTCCGGGGGCTGCAGCGCCTGAATCTCCTGCTCCAGCGTCTGGATCTCCGCCTGCAGCTCCGTCTCCCGGGCGGTGGATTCCTCCAGGGTCAATTTGGCTTCCTTCAGGGCCTCGGTCACCTGCTTCAGCTCCGCCTGCAGCGCTTCCTTCCGGGCGGCGGTATCCTCCCACCGGGCCCGGGATTCCGCCAGCTCCCTCGTCATGGACTGGATCTCCCGCCAGTCCCGGAGAATCCCTGCCCCCAGAAACAGGGCCAGGGCCAGGGCGATCGCCAGCACCGCCGCCAGCATTCCCTTCAGCGTTTTATTCATGCGGTTCTTCCTCTTCCTTCAGCGCTTCCTCCAGGGCCTTTTTCTCCGCCCGCAGCTGTTTCCGTTCCGCCTTCAGCTGCGTCACCCGCGCCGCCGCGGCGTCCGCCAGGGGCTGGGTTTCCTCCAGCTCCGCCCGGGTCAGGGGCAGCTCCTCCGAAACCTGATCGTATTCCGCCTGCTGCTTCCGCTCACGGCCGTAGCTGGTTTCCAGGGACCGGTTCAGATCCTCCCGCTGAAAATCCAGGCTGCCCCGCATCACGGTAAAGGCGGTCATGCAGGCGCAGAAAAGCAGCATTCCCGCCGTGAAGAGGGCGGCAAAGCGCCGATGCGATTTACGGGTCTTCATGCGCCGCCTCCTTCCCGCGCCGTTCCTTTTCCAGCCAGACGGACAGGACCGCCACGTCCGCGGGGTTTACCCCGGGAATCCGTCCCGCGGCCCCCAGGGAAACTGGCTTCTGCCGCGCCAGCTTCTGGCGGGCCTCCAGCCGGAGCCCGTCGATCTGTTCATAGGGAATATCCTCCCGCAGCTTCGTTTCCTCCGCCTGCCGGGCTTTTCGGATCAGGGCGTCCTGCTTTTCCAGATATCCCGCGTACTTCACGGAGATTTCCGCCTGCTCCGCCGCGGCGGGATCCGTCTCCCCCCAGCGGGGATCCAGCTCCGCCAGATGGGAAAGATGAATGTCCGGCCTGCGCAGCAGCTCCTCCCCGCTGAGAGAGCCCGCGTGCTCCGTCTGCCCGTGGTTCCGGAGGAAGCGGTTCAGCGCTTCCCCGGGCGCAAAGCGGGTCGTCCGCAGCTGCCGGAGGGTCTCCTCCGTGTCCCGCCGCTTCTTCTCCGTTCTCGCCAGGCGCTCCTCCGTGGCCAGCCCCGCCGCCCGGCCAATTTCCGTCAGCCGCAGATCCGCGTTATCCTGCCGCAGATACAGCCGATGCTCCGCCCGGGAGGTCATCATCCGATAGGGCTCGTCCGTTCCCTTGGTGGTCAGATCGTCGGTCATGACGCCCATATACGCCTGATCCCTGGTCAGGATGATCTGCGGCCGCCCCTGCATTTTCAGGGCGGAGTTCATACCCGCCAGCAGCCCCTGGGCCGCGGCTTCCTCATATCCGCTGGTGCCGTTGATCTGTCCCGCGAAGAAGAGGCCTCCGATGCGCAGGCTCTCCAGCGTGGGCCGCAGCTCCCGGCTGTCGATGCAGTCATATTCGATGGCGTAGGCCAGCCGGGTCAGCTCGCAGCGCCGCAGCCCCGGGATGGTCCGGTACATCTTCCACTGGACGTCCTCCGGCAGGGAACTGCTCATACCCTGGACATACCATTCCAGGCTGTTGCGCCCCTCCGGCTCCAGAAACAGCTGATGCCGCTGCTTGTCCGCGAATCGGACGATCTTATCCTCGATGGATGGACAGTACCGGGGCCCGATCCCGTGGATTTTGCCGCTGTAAAGCGGCGCCCGATGCAGGTTCTCCCGGATGATCCGGTGGGTTTCCTCATTCGTCCAGGTCAGATAGCAGCTGTAGCTGTTTTCCAGCTTTTTTCCCTGATTCATGAAAGAGAAGGGCACTACCGGCTCGTCTCCTCGCTGAATTTCCATCTCGTCAAAATCAATGGTGCGCTGGTCCACCCGGGCCGGGGTGCCGGTTTTAAACCGGCGCAGCGCGAAGCCCAGCTCCTCCAGGCTTCCGCTCAGGAATCCGGCGGCCATCAGTCCCTGGGGCCCGCCCTCATGGCTGTGCTCCCCGATGATGATCCGCCCCTTCAGATAAACCCCGGTGGCCAGCACCACCGCCCGGCAGGAAATCCTGGAGCCGGTGGCGGTGGTAACGCCGGTCACCCGGCCGTCCTCCGTCTCCACGGAAACCGCCTCCCCCTGCCTCAGCGTAAGCCGGGGCTGGGTCATCAGGGCTTTCCGCATCCGGTTCTGATAGGCCTGCTTATCCGCCTGCGCCCGCAGGGCGTGAACCGCCGGGCCTTTTCCCGTGTTCAGCATACGGCTCTGCAGGAAGGTATCGTCGATGGCCAGGGCCATCTCTCCCCCCAGGGCGTCGATTTCCCGCACCAGGTGTCCCTTGGCGGATCCTCCGATCACGGGATTGCAGGCCATCAGCGCCACCCCGTCCATATTCAGGGTCAGCAGCACCGTGTCCATCCCCATGCGGGCGGCCGCCAGCGCTGCCTCGCAGCCCGCGTGTCCCGCCCCGATCACAACGAGATCCGCCATCTGTTTCCGCTCCTGTCACTGTTTCTGTTACGCTCTGTTGAGCCCGCTGCCCGCGGTTGCCTGCCGCGGGCAGGAGGCATCTTTTCCGAAATCAGCCCTGTCCGCCGCTGCCGCTGCCGCTTCCGCCCGGCACGAACCGGGTGAAGCTCTGGGTGGGCTGCTCGCTCTCCGGAATCGTCCGGGTATATCCCTCCAGATCCCGCCAGCTGGTCACCTTCAGCACCACCGTACCGATGGAGCTCAGGGGCTGCACATAGTGGCCGAAATCAAACTTGTAATGCTGGCTCCGCTCATCCGGTCCGATCTCCAGCCGGTAGGCGCCCTCGAAGGTGTTGCTGACCCCGTCCGCGTTGCAGACCAGGGGCTTGCCCTCGCCGTCATAGGTTTCCACGGTGAAATAGACCCGGTCTACGGAGAAATTGCTCCGGTTCCGCAGCACGATCCGGATCTTCTCCCCTTCAATATACAGGTCGTCCACCACGATGGCCCGGTTAAAGTCCGCCACCCGGAGCTCCGCCGAAGCGGAGAAGCCGCCGTCCTCCGTGGTCCCGGTGATGGTGGTGGTTCCCTCTCCCCGGCCCCGGACCCGGCCGATATTGCCGTTGTCCGTGACGGTGGCCACGTAATCGTTGCCCGTGGTAAAATGCACGTTCTTATTGCTGGCGTTGTTGGGGCTGACGATCGCCTTCACGTTCATCGTCCGGCCCGTCTGCACGTGATAAACCTGATACTGGATGCTGACGCCTTCCACCGGCTGGGTCACGGTCACCCGGACGGTGCCCCGCTTGCCGGATCCGTCTGTGGCGGTGGCCGTAATGGTGGCGGTGCCCTTCGTCAGCCCGGTCACCAGGCCGTTGCTGTCCACCGTGGCCACGTTCCGGTTGCTGCTGGTAAAGGTCACGTCCGTAATGCTGGCATCCGCGGGCAGCACGGTCCAGCTCAGCTGCGTCTGGGTCCGGATGGGCAGGCTGACCCGGTCGCTGCTGAAGACGATGTTCGTCACCCGCTGAATGACCCGCACCTGAATGCTGGTATGGATCTCCGGATTGCTCTTGCTGGCAGCGATGATGGAGCATTCGCCCCGGCGGATGCCCTTCACCTGACCGCTGGCATTCACCGTGGCAATGCTTTCATCCGTGGAGGACCAGGTGACGCCCCGGTTGTTGGCGTTCTCCGGCAGCACGGTGGCATGCAGGGTTCCCTGCAGCCCGGCGGCCACGTTCAGGCTGTCCTCCCGGATGGTGACCGAGGTCGCCTGCTGCTCGACGGTGATGGTGACGGTCGCGGCCTTGCCGCTTCCGTCCGTCGCCTTCACGTCAATGACGACGGTGCCCCGCTTCACGCCGGTGACCCGGCCTTCCTCGTCCACCGTGGCGATGCCGGTGTTCCGGCTGCTCCATTCCACCGCGGGGATGCTGGCATTGGCCGGCTCCACCACTTCCGCCAGCAGCGTCGTTCCGCCCACGTTGACCGTCTTCCCTTCCGGCGCGTTCACCGTAATCTTGGTCACCGGCTGGGTCACCAGGATTTTAAAGGTCTGGCTCACTTCCGGGTTCTGATAGCTGCTGACCGTCAGCTCGCACTCTCCGGCCTGCATGCCCCGGCCCGTATTATCGCTGATCCTGAACACGCCCGTGTCCGAGGAGGTATAGACGATCTTCCGGTTGTTGGCGTCCTGGGGCGTGCAGGTCGCGTTCAGGGTGATGCTCTTTCCCGCCGGAACCACGATCACGTCCCGGGAGGTTTCCTCCTGCAGCAGTCCGCTGATCCGGTCGTCCGTGGGGGCAAAGATGTTCAGCCTCGTGGTGTTCAGCGTGACGGCCGTCACCTTCCGGATCACGTTCACCGTAATATTGGCGTTAAATTTCCGATTGCTTCCCTGCATGGAGGCACGTACGGTGGCCTGGCCCTTGTTCAGGCCCGTCACAGTGCCGTTCTCATCCACGGAAAGGGCCTTTTTCCCTTCAACCACCGTCCAGGTTACCGGCGCGTCCTCCGCGCCGCTTCCCTCCCGGATCAGGGGAAGGGCCAGGGTTTCCCCTTCGAAGACGCTGACCGTTCCCTTTTCAAACTTGAACACGTCAGCCGCCAGCGCTCCTGCCGTCAGCACCGTCAGGGCCAGCATCAGCACCAGGGCCATCCAGATTTTTCTTCTCATCAGAAACACGCTCCTTTTTACCGTGTATATCAACCATGATCCCGGAGGGAATACCCTCCCCCACCGGAAATACGCCCTCCCCCGAAAGGAACAGCCTGGCCCGCAGGGAAGCATCCTTCCCCGAAAGGATCAGCCTGGCTCGCGGGAGTGAAGCAGCCTTTCCCGGGAGAAGCAGCCTCTCTCCGAATGAAATAAGAGGGCGCCGAAGCGGCGCCCCCTCAAGTTTCCTCATTCGTGGGTATCCATGTAGGAACGGACCAGCTCCTCGATGATTTCATCCCGCTCCAGGCGGCAGATCATGCTGCGGGCGGATTGATAGCTGGTAATATAGGTGGGATCACCGGAGATGATATATCCCACCAGCTGGGTGATCGGGTCATAGCCCTTGGCCTGCAGCGCCCGATATACGTACATCAGGATCTCCTGCGCCTCATTCCCAGTATCCTCGATGGGCTTCATCTTCATGGTCTCAAATCTGTCCGTCATTTTACGCCCCCCCGTTCCTGAACACCTGGTTACATTATATCCTATTCTTTCCCCTTTGAAAAGAGGAAAAATTCAAAATTTTGTAACAATTTATTCTATTTCAGCGCGTCCTGCAGCTTTTCAATCCCGCTCCGCAGGCGCTTCATGGTTTCCTCCCGGCCCAGGAGCCCCGCGATTTCGAAGGCCCCGCCGGGGGTATTGGCCACGCCGCTGATGGCGATGCGCAGGGGCCAGAGTACCGCGCCGTTCTTCAGTCCCGCTTCCTGGATGGCCGCCATGACCGCGTCATGGATGCCTTCCTCCGTCCAGTCGCCGATCTTTTCCAGCACCGGCTCGCACAGCCGCAGGGAGGCCAGGGCCACCTCCGGATTGGTTTTCATCTTCTTGTGGGTATACAGCTCGATGTCATAATCCGGCATCTCTCCCAGGAAACGGACCATCTCCGGCAGCTGGTTGAAAACCTCCGTCCGGCTCTGGGTCAGCTCCGCCAGCCGGCGGTAGTTGATGCCCTTGCCCGCCAGAACCCGGTCAAACCAGGGCGTGGCCATCTCCAGATATTTTTCCGGATCCATCCGCCGGATATATTCCGCGTTGAACCAGGTCAGCTTGTTCACGTCGAAGATCCCCGGGCTCTTATTCAGCCGATGGATGTCAAAGGCTTCCGTCAGCTCCGGCAGCGTAAAGAATTCCCGCTCGTCGCCGGGATTCCAGCCCACCAGCGCCAGATAGTTGATCAGGGCTTCCGGCAGGTATCCCTTCTCCACGAAATCGCTGTAATAGGCGTCTCCGTCCCGCTTGCTCAGCTTATGCTGCGCGTCCCGCATGACGGTGGTCAGATGGACGTATACCGGCTTTTCCCATCCGAAGGCGTCGTACAGGAAATTGTACCGGGGGGTGGAGCTCAGATATTCCATGCCCCGCATCACGTGGGTGATCCCCATCAGATGATCGTCGATCACGTTGGCGAAGTTATAGGTGGGCATTCCGTCCTGCTTGATCAGCACCATGTCGTCCATGGCTTCGCTGTTCGGGAAGCTCATCTCCCCGAAAACCGTATCCGTATAGCGGCTCTCGCCCTCGGTAGGCGCGTTCATGCGGATGGTCCAGGGAATACCCGCCGCCAGCTTCTCCTCAACCTCCGCCTTGGAAAGGTGCAGGCAGTGCTTATCATATTTCCAGGTTCCCCCCGCCGCTTCCACCGCGGCCCGGCGGCTCTCAATCTCCTCCTTCGAGCAGAAGCAGTAGTAGGCATGTCCGCTCTCCACCAGCTGTTTGGCGTAGGGCAGATACAGGTCCTTCCGCTCGCTCTGGATATACGGACCGTATTCTCCTCCCTTGTCGGGGCCCTCGTCCCAGTCCAGGCCGCAGCCCTTCAGGGTTTCATAGATGACCTCCGTAGCGCCTTCCACGAAGCGCTCCTGGTCCGTATCCTCGATCCGCAGGATAAACTTTCCGCCCTCCCGGCGGGCATACAGGTAATTGTACAGCGCCGTCCGCAGCCCGCCCAGATGCATGAAACCCGTGGGGCTGGGGGCGAATCTCGTTCTGACTTCCATTGTTCTCTATCTCCCTATTTGTATTTGCTTTCATTCCCTGTTTCCGGCAAGCTGCCCGGAACCCGGGTTTTCCCGCTGCTCGCGCTTTTCCGATCGTTTGGGCCTGGAGCCCTGCGGTTTCCCGCTGCCCCGGCCGGACGGATCAGGGGCCGCCACGCGCGTGGTACCGGTTTTCCCGCTCCGCCTGAAAGGCTTATTTGCTCTGCTTCGCAAAGCTGTCCCGCAGCCCCACCGTCCGGTTGAACACGGGATGGTCCGGGGTGGAATCGGGATCTTTGCAGAAATATCCGGTCCGGAGGAACTGGAAGGTGGCCTCCGTTTCGGCCTCGCCAAGGAACCGCTCGCACAGGCCCTGCTTCACCGCCAGGCTCTCCTGGTTCAGCCGGCTGATGAAATCCTTCTTGTCCGGGGTATCCTCCCCTTCCTCCTCCATGTCTTCCATCATCAGGGGCTCATAGAGCCGGGCCTCGAAGGGAATGCAGTCCTCCGCCGGCACCCAGTGCAGCGTCTTGCCCTTGATTTTCCGGTCCGCCCCGGCGCTTCCGCTGAAGGAATCCAGATCCACCGTGCAGTTCACCTGCAGAATGTTTCCGTTCTCGTCCTTCTCGCATCCGTCGCAGCGAACGATGTACGCGCCCTTCAGCCGCACCTCGTTCCCCGGGAACATCCGCTGATATTTCTTAATGGGCTCCTCCATGAAGTCTTCCCGTTCGATATAGATCTCCCGGCCCATCTTCAGCGTCCGGCTGCCCATCTCCGGATGATCCGGATGATTTTCCAGGGTGACTTCCTTCGTCTCCCCCTCCGGCCAGTTGGTCAGAACCACCTTCAGGGGCTCCAGCACCGCCATGGCCCGAGGCGCGGTTTCTCCCAGGGCGTCCCGCACGCAGTGCTCCAGCACCGCCGCGTCCACCGTGGAATCCGCCTTGCTCATGCCGATGAGGCTGACGAAATCCCGGATCGCCTTCGCCGGATAGCCCCGGCGGCGCATGGCCCGCAGGGTGGGCATCCGGGGATCGTCCCATCCGCTGACGTATCCGCCCTCCACCAGCTGGCGCAGATAGCGCTTGCTCATGATGGTCCGGGTCATGTTCAGCCGGCTGAATTCGATCTGGCGCGGCCGGGCGGGCAGCATGTTGGCGCTCTTCTCAACAACCCAGTCGTACAGCGGCCTGTGAATCTCATATTCCAGGCTGCACAGGCTGTGGCTGATGCCCTCCAGGGCATCCCCGATG
>CAZMFY010000057.1:0-11740 GCA_964565635.1 uncultured Oscillospiraceae bacterium | reverse complement strand
TGCCCAAGGGCGCGCTGCTGGTGGGCCCTCCCGGCACGGGTAAAACCCTGCTGGCCAAGGCGGTGGCCGGGGAGGCGAAGGTGCCCTTCTTCTCCATCTCCGGCTCGGAATTTGTGGAGATGTTCGTGGGCATGGGCGCCGCCAAGGTGCGGGACCTGTTTAAGCAGGCCAACGAAAAAGCCCCCTGTATCGTCTTTATCGATGAGATCGATACCATCGGCAAGAAGCGGGACGGGGCCGGCGCCATCGGCGGCAACGACGAGCGGGAGCAGACCCTGAATCAGCTGCTGACGGAGATGGACGGCTTTGACGGCAAGAAGGGCGTGGTCATTCTGGCGGCCACCAACCGGCCGGAAAGCCTGGATCCCGCACTGCTGCGGCCTGGCCGCTTCGACCGGCGGATCCCCGTGGAGCTGCCGGATCTGCAGGGCCGGGAGGCCATTCTGCGGGTGCATGCTCAGAACGTGAAATGCGAGAGCGGCATCGACCTGAAGGAGATTGCCCGGGCCACCTCCGGCGCCTCCGGCGCGGAGCTGGCCAACATCATTAACGAGGCAGCCCTGCGGGCGGTGCGGATGGGCCGGACGACGGTGAATCAGGAAGACCTGATGGAAAGCGTGGAAACGGTGATCGCCGGATATCAGCGGAAGAACGCGGTGATGAGCGAAAAAGAGAAGCGCATCGTTTCCTACCACGAGATCGGCCATGCCCTGGTGGCGGCCATGCAGAGCCATTCCGCTCCGGTGACGAAAATTACCATCATTCCCCGGACCTCCGGCGCCTTGGGATACACCATGCAGGTGGACGAGGATGAGCATTACCTGATGAGCCGGGAGGAGCTGCTGAACAAGATTGTGACCCTGACCGGCGGCCAGGCGGCGGAGGAGCTGATCTTCCATTCCATCACCACCGGCGCCTCCAACGATATCGAGAAGGCCACGAAGCTGGCCCGGGGCATGGTGACCCGCTACGGCATGGGTGCCTTCGGCATGGTCGCTATGGAAACGGTAACCAATCAGTACCTGGGCGGGGATACGGCCCTGGCCTGCAGCCCGGCTTATGCGGAGAAGATTGACGAACAGGTGGTGGCGCTGGTGAAGGAGGCCCGGACCCGGGCGGACGCCATCCTGCGGGAGAATGAGGCGAAGCTGCACGAGCTGGCGGCGTACCTGCTGAAGAAGGAAACCATTACCGGCGAGGAATTCATGGAGATTCTGAACCGGACCGAGCCGGCAGAGAAACCGGTACAGGCCTGAGGATGAACGAGCAGCTTTTGAAAGCCATCGGCTTCTTTACCCGGGATACGGGAATAATGGATATGCTGGCCGTTTCCTGCGGCCGGGGGGAGAAGCGCGCCTTCGCCCGGGACGGGCGGGAAGCCTCGCCCCGGACGATCTTCGATCTGGCCTCCGTGACCAAGCTCTTTACCGGGCTGTGCCTGATGAGCCTGCGGGAGGAAGGAAAGCTGGATTTTTCCCGGCGGGTGGCGGATTACTGCCCGGCCTTTTCCCGGCTGAAGGATGTGACGGTGGAGCAGCTGATGGCCTTTCAGGTTCAGGTACGGACGCCGGAACGCATCGACCGGCAGCCGGATAGGGCGTCGGCGCTGGCCTGCCTGCGGGAGGCGGGTGTGGCGGAAACGCCGGGACCCCGGAACTATTCGGATATCCCGGCGATGATCCTGAAGTATGTGGCGGAAGCAGCGGCGGACGAGCCCTTGATGGCCTGCGTCCGAAGGCGGATTCTGGATATCGCCGGGATGGAGGAAACCTGGGCCCGGGTGCCGGAAAGCCGAAAAGCGGACTGCCTGCTGTATGGCCCGGAATACCGGATTGAAGGGGAAAACCGGATCTGCCGCCGGGACATCCGGAGGGGCATTCCCCATGATCCGAAGGCGGCCATTCTGCAGGGGGAGTCGGACGATCTCTGCGGCCACGCGGGGCTGTTTTCCACCCTGGGGGATCTGGAAAAGCTGGCGGAGGCGATCCTGGCGGAGCGCATCGTATCCCGGGACAGCCTCCGGGCTATGGCGGTGAACCGGACGGGGCACCGGCGGCCGGACGGCGGTTACAGCCAGTATCTGGGCTACCTGTGCTACCGGAAGCATCCGGATCAGTATTTTTCCGAAATTCCGGCCTCCATGAGCCAGGAAGCCTTCGGCATGGGCGGCTTTACGGGAAACCATTTCAGCGTGGATCCGGCCCAGGGCGCCTGGCGGATCTTCCTGGGAAACCGGGTCCGGGGCCGGCTGACAGTGCTGCTGCCCCTGGTGGGCCGGACCAGGACCGATTACGGCCTGCGGGCGGACGGGGTGGGAACCCTGATATGGGAGGACGGAACGGTGATTCCATCCTCCGTGGACTATGTGCATCAGAAGGATGAGCACCTGCACCGGGTGATCGATATGGTGCTGGAGAGCAAAGACTGAAAGGATTCCTTCGCTATGGCCTAACGGTCGATGGGGGAGGAGGGACATAAGTCAGAACGTCCTGTTTTATGACCCTTGGCCAAGGGGAGACTGGAGGCATAAGCATGAAGGAGAAGCCAAATATCCTGGTGGTGGATGACGATCCCAATATTTCCCGGCTGGTAACGCTGTATCTGGAAAAGGAAGGGTACGAGGTCAGAACCGCAGCCAGGGGGGACGAGGCGGTGAATGAGTTTACCCGGCTGCCTCCCGATCTGATGATTCTGGACGTGATGCTGCCGGGCATGGATGGCTATCAGGTGCTGAAAAGCGTCCGGCGGAGCAGCGCCATTCCGGTGATCATGCTGACGGCCCGGGACGAAACCTTTGACAAGGTGCTGGGGCTGGAGCTGGGGGCGGACGATTATATGACCAAGCCCTTCGATACCAAGGAGCTGGTGGCCCGGGTGAAGGCGGTGCTGCGCAGGACCCAGGGGAGCGAAGAGGAGAAGAAGAGTGACCTGAGCTTCCCGGGGCTGACGGTATCCATCGCTGAATACGCGGCCTACTATGAGGGAAAACGGCTGGATATGCCGCCCAAGGAGCTGGAGGTGCTGTACTTTCTGGCGGGATCGCCCAACCAGGTCTTTACCCGGGAGCAGCTGCTTAAGCAGGTCTGGGGGTTTGATTTCTTCGGAGACAGCCGAACGGTGGACGTGCACATCAAGCGGGTGCGGGAGAAGCTGCCGGATAGCGAGAAATACGGATGGAGCATCCATACCGTGCGGGGCGTAGGTTATAAATTTGAACTGAACTGAATGGAGGACAGAGAGCCTTGAATACGCTGTTCGCGCGGATTATGGCGGTGGTGCTGAGCGTGATTCTGCTGCTGACCGTGGTGCTGAGCGCCTTGACCTATTTCAGCCTGCGGGAGCAGCGGATTTCCAGCCGTCTGGATTACCTGGCGGCGGAGGCGGAGGAGATTGCGTATCTGGCGGCGGATCTGAACGGCATCAGCAGCTTTTCCCCTTTCCAGAGCACCAGACAGTATCTCAGCCTGATGGCCCAGAAGGTCAATGAGGAATTCGGCGCCTACATCGCCGTGGTGGACCGGTGGGGCAATATGATGACGAATATCCAGACAGCCTACAGCGAGGATCCGGACTTCGTGGCCAGCCTCAGCGGGGAGGAAATCACCGCCGCGCTGCGGCAGGTGCTGGCGGGAGAGAGCATCCGGGTGCGCTCCACGGTAGGCTCCGACGCGGCCTTTACGGTGGGGGTGCCCTTTCTGCAGTATGAAACGGTCACCGGGGCGGTGTTTATCCAGACGAAAGCGCAGCGGATCCAGAGCGGAATGGAGGACCTGCTGTGGCAGGTGATCGCGGTGGCCCTGGCGGCGGCGCTGCTCAGCGCTGCGGCGGTGGCCCTGATCGTCCGATCCATGATGGAACCCCTCAGCGCCCTGACGGAGGCGGCCCGGGCCATGGGAGAAGGAGATTTCAGCCGGCGGCTGGAGGAGAACCGGGGGACCTTGGAGCTGCGGCAGCTGTCCGGGACCTTTAACCGGATGAGCGAAAAGCTGTCAGAGGTGGAGCAGAGCAGGCGGGAATTTGTGGCTAACGTGAGCCATGAGCTGCGCAGCCCCATCACCAGCATCCGGGGATTCGCCGAAGGCATGGCGGAGGGCGTGATTCCGCCTGAGGAGCACCCGAAATATCTGACGCTGGTGGCGGAGGAGAGCCGCCGGCTGAGCCGGCTGGTGGAGGATCTGCTGCAGCTGAGCCGGCTGGAGCGGGAGGATGCGGCGCCGGTCTGGTCCGTCTTTGACATGAACGAGATGCTGCGGCGGGCGGTCATCCGGCGGATGCAGGATCTGGACGAGAAGGAGCTGGACGTGGAATGCGATTTCCGGGCGGATCCCTGCCCGGTGCGGGCGGACAGCGAGCGGATGGAGCAGGTGGTGATCAACCTGCTGGATAACGCGGTGAAGTTTACCGGAGAAAAAGGCAAAATTCTGCTGCGGACGGAGCGGGAGGCCGGAACGGTGACGGTGACCGTCTGGGATGACGGCATTTCCATCCCGGAGGAGGATCGGGACCGGGTCTTTGACCGGTTCTTTACCTCCGACCGGGCTCATACCGCGGGCAAAGGGACAGGACTGGGGCTCAGCATCTGCCAGCGGATTCTGGAGATGCACGGGCAGAAGATCTGGCTGACGGATTCGGAAATTGGCACCGGCTTCCGGTTCACCCTGGAGGCGGCGGACGCGGACATGAAAAGCGGCCCGGAAGCGGCCTTGGAAGCAGGCGCGGAAACCGGCACAGAAACGCGCGCGATCACGGGAACAGGCGCGCAGACCAGTGCGGAAGCGAAGGTAAAAACCGATGCGGAAGCGGGTTCGGACGCAAACACGGAAACGGATATGAACATGATCGCTGAAGCAGGGGCGGAGAACGTTGGGGATACGGACGTGAAAACCGTCACGGAACCGGACGAAGAACAAGGCCTGGGGCAGGAAACAGGCGTAAAGACGAGCACGGAAACGGGAGAATGAGCGTGAAGCCGAAGCTGATTGTGATCGAGGGAACCAACGCCTCCGGGAAGAGCTCCCTGGGGGTACGGCTGGCGAAGGAATTCGGGGGAGAGATCATATCCGCCGATTCCAGGCAGGTTTATAAAGGAATGGATCTGGGCTCCGGAAAGATCACCGAGGAAGAAATGGACGGGGTGCCCCACCATCTGCTGGATGTGCGGCAGCCCGGGGAATTTTTCTCCATGGCGGACTTCCAGACGCTGGCTTACGCGGCCATCGACGATATCCTGGCCCGGGGAAAGCAGCCCTTCCTGGTAGGCGGCACGGGCCTGTATGTGGACGCGGTGGCGGAAGGATACGTGCTCAGCGATAAAAAGCCGGATCCGGCGCTCCGGGCGCATCTGGAAACCTTTTCCACGCCGGAGCTGTACCGGATGCTGCAGGAAAAAGATCCGGAAACGGAGATTGACCCCCGGAACAGGCATCGGGTGATGCGGGCTCTGGAGAAAATGGCCGCGGGGGACGAGGGTCATGCGCCGCGGCAGCCCCGGTATGAAACGCTGAAGCTGGGGGTCAGCTGGCCCCGGGACATCCTGAAGCAGCGGATCGACGAGCGGCTGGAGCGGCGGCTGAGCCAGGGCATGACGGAGGAGGTCCGGCGGATGCTGGAGGCCGGCGTTTCCGAGGAGTTTCTGGTAAAGCTTGGACTGGAATATAAATATCTGACCTGGTATCTGACGGGAAAGATGGGCTATGAGCAGATGAAGGAGGAGCTGGGGCTGGCCATCAAACGCTTTTCGAAGCGGCAGATGACCTGGTTCCGGAAGGACCCGAAGATCCTCTGGCTGGACATGTCCGGGGATCCCGCAGCCCAGGCCCGGGAAGCCATCGAGGCCTTTCTGGCGGAAGAGCAGGCCTGAAACATTTTTTCAACAGACAGCGGAGCGAGCGGGGAGCATCCCCGGACCGGACTCCGCTGTATTTTTTTACGATCAGATCAAGACAGGCTTCGGAGGGGTCTTTCATGATTGAACCGGCCCGGCCCGAAGGGGAACGATCGTTTTTTATGATTTTTGACTGAAGGAAGAAGAAAAGCTGCGCTGGTTAGAAAGCTGCGCAGAAAGGAAAAAGGCCCCGGAGGGCAGAATGACCTTGAAAACAGCTCCGGATGGGTATATACTGGTCATACAAAAACCAGAACACACAGGAGGATGCACCCATGGCGAACGCAATCATCGGTCAGAGCGGCGGACCAACCTCTGTCATCAATGCGAGTCTGGCGGGCGTATTTCAGGCCTGTCAGGCCCGGGGAGCCACCCATGTATACGGAATGCTGCACGGCATTCAGGGCCTGCTGAGCGAAAAGGTGTGCGATCTGTCGGAGCGGCTGAATTCCTTTCTCGAAATTGAACTGCTAAAAAGAACGCCTTCCTCTTTTCTGGGATCCTGCCGCTATAAGCTGCCGGCCCCGGAGGAGGATGAGGCGGTTTATGAGAAGCTGTTCGGGATTTTGAAAAAGATGGACATCCAGTGGTTCTTCTATATCGGCGGCAATGACAGCATGGATACCATCAACAAGCTGGCCCGGTACGGGAAGCAGGTAGGCTCCACAATCCGGTTTATGGGCGTGCCCAAGACCATTGACAACGATCTGATGCTGACGGACCATACGCCCGGCTACGGCTCCGCCGCCAAGTATATCGGCGTGGTGATGAAGGAAATCATCCGGGACGCCACCGTATACGGCACCAACTACGTGACCATCGTAGAGATCATGGGACGCAACGCGGGCTGGCTGACGGCCGCGGCCGCCCTGGCCCGGGGAGAGGACTGCGAAGGGGTGGATTTGATCTGCCTGCCGGAGCTTCCCTTCCATACGGACCGGTTCCTGGCCAAGGTGGAACGGATGCAGAAGGAAAAGGAAAGCGTGGTCATCGCCGTATCCGAAGGCGTGACCCTTCCGGACGGGCGGTTTGTCTGCGAGCTTTCCGACGATGCCCGCAGCAAGGATGCCTTCGGCCACATCAACCTGACGGGAACGGCCCGCTATCTGTGCAACCTGGTGGCCCGCAATCTGCCCACCAAGACCCGGGCGGTGGAGCTGTCGATTCTGCAGCGCTGCGCCGGCCATCTGACAAGCCGCACGGATATTACCGAAGCGTTCCAGGTGGGTGGCGCCGCGGCCAAGGCAGCCTTTGAGGGAGAAACGGCCAAGATGGTCGCCCTGAAGCGCCTGTCCGACGATCCCTATCAGTGCACTACGGAGCTGGTGGATATCGACCGGGTCGCCAATCTGGAAAAGAAGGTGCCGGTGGAATGGATCAACGAAGCCCGCACCGATATGCTTGCGCCGTTCCTGACCTATGCCCGGCCCCTGATTCAGGCGGAGCTGACTCCGATTTACATCAACGGCCTGACCCAGCACATCGTAGAGACTTAAAACAGAAGGCCGTCAGCACGAAAACCGGTTTAACCCGGAGGAATCGGCTCCGGCGCGGGACGGTTTGGATTAAAACAGAAAGTCCTTCAGGGCGGACACGGTTTTAAAATAGCGGGGCGTATTCCTCCGCATGAAGGATTCGATTTCCGGGATGTCATTGGCCCAGCCGGCGGCGGCAAAGGGAACGCCGGCGGCCTGGGCCATGTCATAGCCGGGCTTCAGGTCGTCCAGCACCAGCAGCTCCTCCGGCCGCAGGGAGAAGCGCTCCATGATGCGCAGCAGGGGGAAGGGGGCGGGCTTCCGCTCCTGGGGCGGAGACTCCCAGCCGAAGACCAGATCCGGCTCAGGCAGCCCGTTGGCCCGGTAATCCCGGAGAATGTTTTCCGAGTAGGAGTGGCTGACCACCGTGATCAGCCCGCCCCGGGCCCGCTGCTCCTCCAGAATCTCCCGGATGCCGGGATAGGCTTCGGGAATCCGCTGCTTTACATATTCTTTCCAGAAGACTTCCTCATGGTGCATTTCCTCCAGGGTCAGGCCGCAGATGTCCGTAAACATCGCCACCACCCCGGGGTCGAAGTTATAGCGGAAGTATTCCTCCAGGGTCATATGGATCTCCGGATGGTAAAGCTTCATATAGTCCACGAAGGACGGATAATGGACCGTGGCGGTGGAATTGACCACCGTGTCGTCGTGGTCCAGCACAAGACATTGATAACGCAGGCTCATGGGGGCTCCTCCTCCGGCCCGTGGGGCCGGATTCCATTTCGTTTATGACCGGGCCGGGCAGCCGCTTCAGGGAGAATTCCGGAAGGGACTGCCCGGCCGTACTTTTCGGACGATCAAATTCCGTCAGGAAGCATTTCCGCCTCCGCACGCAGGGCCAGCCCCTTCGCGGGGCTTCCGGCTGGGGCTATTTGACCGTATTATATTCTTCCAGTACGGCCAGGGCGTGACCGAAGTATTCCTCCACCTCAGCATCCGTCAGCTTCATGGCGGCCTTCAGCAGGGCGGGAATCTTCTTCGGCCGCACCCTGGCATAATATTTTGTGGCCTTAATATTCTTCTGCCAGTTGGACAGCTTCATGTTTTTCCAGCGGGCGATATGCCGGGGCAGGATGGGCTCCAGCTGCGCGATGACCCGGTCAAAGTGGGCTTCCACATTGTCCCATCGGAAGACGGTTTCCAGCAGCTCCGCCACCCGGGTCAGGAACTTTGCCTTATAGGCCGGTACCTTCAGCAGGGCGTTAAGGGGCTCGTGACGGAAACCCTGCACCTTGCCGGAAACGGGCTTGATATAGTACTCGATGGGGGTTTTATCCAGATTCCGCCAGCAGGCCTCCACGTCAAAGAGCAGCATCCGCCATTTTCCGCCGGGGACCCGGTAAACCCGCACGTTGGTAAAGTCTACGTTGCCCAGAATGATCTCGAAGGCGGCATGGGTGAACAGGGAATCGATATCCAGCCGCTCCTCCACATACTGCAGGTTCTCCGGATCGTTCAGATCCTTCTTTTCACAGAAGTCGCACAGGGCCAGCCAGTCGGTGTTGTCCCCGTTCTGGAGGAACTGATCCGTTCCGGTCCGGGCCAGCAGATCGATGCTGTCGATGTCCGCCTCCTCCGTGACCCCCTCATACTGCGCGATAAAATACTTGTTGATCTTTTCCCGCAGGTTATAGTGACCGTAGTATTTTCCGTTGATATAGACCTGAATCACCACATGATCCTGATAGAGGAGATCCTGTCCTTCCGCCAGGGAGCTGGCCACCACGTCGCGCAGGCGGGTGGCGTAGGTATCGGAATTGGCGGCGCGCAGCAGCAGGCTCTTATAGCTTTCATAGTCCCGGGTGGGGAAGGGGTTAAAGACGAACCGGTCCGAACCCCATGCCTTCCGAGCGTACAGGGCGATGGATTTCTGGGCATTGACCCTGGCGCTGTGGCCGGAGCAGGTGAAGGTTCCCATCTGGTTGATCTGCGACTCCCCGGACTGGGTGAAATACTCGATATTGATAGGATATTCCCATCCCCGGGCATAATTCGGGGTGGAGCCGGTGCCCTTGGTCAGAATGCCGGTTTTTTTGGAGAAGAGATACTGATCATCCGAAATCAGGGAAACGATGGGCGTCAGCGGGTCATCGTCCACGAAATAGGTGGCGCTGACCGTTTCGGAGGAGACTTCTCCCTGCCGGAAGGCCTGAATCCGCAGGGCGGTGGTCTCCGAGAAGGTCAGCCCTTCCGCCGGAAACAGGGAGCTCTTTGGCCCGGGGGTTTCGCCGTCCGTGGTATATCGGAGCGCGGCGCCTTCGGGCCCTTTCGCCGTGACGAGCACGCTGCCCTGATAGAACCCGCCGGGGGTGGTCAGCTCCGGGGTTTCCGTCCGCCCGGGAAAGGCTTCTCCGTCATTGCGCCCGTTCCGGGTGGGATTTTCCAGATAGCCGTATTCGGTCCCTTTCCAGGGTAGCCCGTAGCTGACGCAGCCGTACTGGGCGGGCAGCTTCAGCCGCTGGACCTCGGCGCCGGAGGCATCGGAAAGAAGCAGCGTCTCTCCCTTGGCGGAGATGGCGAAAGGCGCATAGAAGGTGCTGCCCTTTCCGGGCTCCACGCCATCCTCCCCGGTGCAGAAAACCGTCAGATACTTTCCGGCGGCCAGCTTCGCGCCTTTGGGAAAGGACCACTTCAGGGGATCCTTTTTGCTGTCGGACAGATACCAGCCGGACAGATCCACCGCCTTTTCTCCGCTGTTATACAATTCCACCCAGTCCCAGGCGTGTCCGGACTCAAAATAGCCGTTGCTGGCCATGACCTCATTGATGACCACATCCCCCAGGGCCGGAAAGGAAAGGGCCACGAGGAAAAGCAGGAGCGGCAGGAAAGCTTTTTTCATCGTGTTTTTCATTTTACGTAATAATGCCGGGCAATCCACTTGCTGAGCCCGTCCAGTCCCGGGTAGATAATCCGTTCGCTCATGTTCAGCTGATCCAGCATGTCCCGCACCCGCCAGCGGAGATGCCGGTCGATAATATACTTGACCGTGTGCTCCGTCCGCTGGTCCAGGAAGGCTTCGATATCCCGCATGCCGGAGGGAACGACGGAAAAGAAGGAATACTGGTTGATGATCCGGTCGTTGGTGCTGGGGGGCTCGATAATGACCATGGCCTGATCCTGCATATCCCGGTCATACTGCTCCAGGGATTCCGTAATATTGGCCAGCATCTTGATGTTGAAGATGGTGCTCTGATGCTGCGTGACCACCCGGCGGTACCGGTCCGGAAGCAGGCTGTACAGCTCCTGCACGTCGATCCGCCAGACCATGCAGTCATGGTCCTCCATGGCCTCCAGGTTTTCCTCCGCCGTGGCGAAATGCAGCCCCACCAGGGGGGACTGGCTCCAGTCCAGCAGGCGGGTGGGGAGGCCGTTGTGCTGCCCCGTGATCATGCACTGCCAGATATTCCGGCTGACATAGGGATCCTCCCGAACGGCGTATTTGGCGAAGTTCTGCAGGATGGCCGGCTCCAGCGTCTTTTCCAGCTGCTTGCAGTTGCGCCGCAGGCTGGTGATCATCTTAAAATCCACATTGGGCATGCCCCGGTACAGAAAGTTGCTGCGATTCCGGTCCAGATCCGGCCGGTATTCCTGCTCCGACAGAAGGGGGAGCAGATCCGGTACGCTTTGTATCCTGATTTCCCTGATCATTCCTCATCCCTGACCTTTCATCAATTCCCGGAAGATTATACCCTACCGGCGAAAGAAATACAATGGAACGGACCGGCAAAAGAAATGCCGAACCGGGTTGTGCCAAAGGGAAAAGAATGATATACTTTCAGGCATAGAAACCGCGCAGATGAACCGCGGAAGAAGATCATTCAATAGATTTGCATAAGGGGGAGCGAAGCATGCTAGAGCAGTTTGAAAAGGCGGCGCCGGAAGACAAAAAGGAACTGAATGGGGAAATCAAGGAGCTCCGTGGCCGGCTGGCGGCATCCCAGCAGCTGCTGCGGGAAAAGAAACTGCCGGTGATCGTCCTGATCGAAGGATGGGCCGCGGCGGGAAAGGGCGGACTCATCAAGGAGCTGATCAGCGAGATGGATCCCCGTTTTTATAATGTGGTATCTCCCGCGGTGGTGCCGGAAAGAGAGGCCCGCTATCCCTTCCTGTATCCCTATTTCTCCGCGATTCCGGAAAACGGAAAGGTGACCTTCCTGGATTCCGGCTGGATGGAAAACACGGTGCAGAAGGCGCTGAATCACGAGATCACAAAAGAGGAATACAAGCGCCGGGTCCGGTCGGTCAACGAGTTTGAGCGGCAGCTGCGGGACGGCGGATTTGGGGCTGATGAAGCTGTAGTTGACGTTCTCGAAGAAAC